>JBKKBA010000466.1:0-8876 GCA_046714275.1 Actinomycetota bacterium | reverse complement strand
GATCTTCCCGGCCGCGGCGATCCCATCCATGTCGGGCATCTGCACGTCCATCAGGATCAGGTCGTAGCCGGCCGTCTCGGTGGCGTGCACCGCTTCGATTCCATCGGCCGCGCAATCGACGGTATGTCCCAGCCGCTCCAGCAGCGCCTGCGCCAGCCGCCGGTTGAGGGCGCTGTCGTCGGCCACCAGCACGCGCAGGCGTGTCGGCCGTGACGAATCGTCGAAGCTGCGCATTGGGCGAATTGTAACCCGCATCGGCTTCTATACTCGGCGTGATGTACTCCCTTCGAGCCCGTTGGAAGCGCCGGACCCGTGACTGGGTCGGTCCCGTTCCCTACGGCCTCGGGCGAACCAAGCCGAATCACTTTGCCGAGATGGCGCGCGTCGCATGGGAGAACCGCGACCATCCGCTGTACGCCTGGCGGATTCTGCGCGACGGGGTCTGCGACGGCTGCGCGCTGGGAACGACCGGGTTGCGCGATTTTACGATGGACGGCGTTCACCTGTGCAGCGTCCGGCTGAATCTGATGCGCCTGAACACCATGGATGCGATGGACCACACGCTCCTGGCCGACGTCACCGCAGGCGCGGCTCCAGCGGGCGCGGTTTTCAACGGCCCGGCCGCGTCGGTGGCCGGGATGAGCTCGCGGCAGATGCGCGATCTTGGCCGGCTGGGGTACCCGATGCTGCGCCGGCGTGGCGAGCCGGGCTTCGCGCGCATCACCTGGGATCAGGCGCTGGATCTCTGCGGCACGGCCCTGCGTGAAACTCCACCGGAGCGAATCGGGTTCTATCTGACCAGCCGCGGGATCACCAACGAGGTCTACTACGTCGCGCAGAAGGTCGCTCGGTTCCTGGGCACGAACAGCGTGGATAATTCCGCGCGGCTGTGTCACGCGGCATCGACGGTGGCGATGAAGCAGATGCTGGGCGTCGCCGCGTCCACGTGCTCGTACAAGGACTGGATCGGCGCGGACTTGATCGTGTTCGTCGGGTCCGACGTGGCCAACAATCAGCCGGTCACGACGAAGTATCTCTACTACGCGAAGCGGCAAGGCACGCGCGTGGCGATGGTCAATCCCTACGACGAGCCGGGGATGCGTCACTACTGGGTTCCCTCGGTCGCCGAGTCCGCGATGTTCGGAACCAAAATCACCGACGACTGGTTTCGCGTTCACACGGGCGGCGATCTTGCGTTCTTCAACGGGGTGCTGAAGCACCTGCTGGCCAAGGGATGGATCGACCGGCCGTTCGTCGCGGCGCACACCACCGGCTTCGACGCGGTGCTTGTGGTGGTGGAGCAGCAGTCCTGGGAATCGCTGGAAACCGCAAGCGGAGCCACACGCGAAGACATGCTGCGCTTCGCGAAATTGCTGTCGCAATCACCCAACACGATTTTGGTGTGGTCGATGGGCGCGACGCAGCACCGCCACGGCGTGGACACGGTTCGCGCGATTCTGAACGTTGCCTTGGCTCGCGGGCTGGTTGGGCGGCTCCACGCCGGCGTGATGCCGATTCGCGGGCATTCGGGTGTGCAGGGGGGCGCCGAGATGGGATGCGTACCGAACGCGCTTCCCGGCGGCGTGCCGATCGACGCGGAAAGCGTGGCCGCGATGTCCGCGCTGTGGAGCTTCGACGTGCCCCGAACCCCCGGCCTGGCAACGGCGGATCAGATCGACGCGGCGCACGAAGGCCGGCTGGACGTGCTGTGGTCGGTGGGCGGCAACTTCCTGGAGACGATGCCCGATCCGCGATACGTCCGCGAAGCATTGGAGCGGGTCCCGTTCCGCATCCACCAGGACATCGTTGTGTCTTCGCAGATGCTGGTCGAGCCACGCGAGTGGGCGCTGATCCTTCCGGCGCGCACGCGGTATGAGCAGCGCGGCGGCGGCACCGAGACGACGACCGAGCGACAGGTGATCTACTCGCCGGAGATCCCCGGCCCGCGCCCGGGTCAGGCGCGCAGCGAGTGGGAGATCCTGATGCTGGCCGCCCAGCGCGCGTATCCGAACCGCGCCGCGCAGATTCACTTTGAGTCGGGCATGCAGATCCGGCGCGAGATCGCGGCCGCGGTTCCGTACTACGCCGGCATCGAATCGCTTCGCAAGAAGGGCGACCATGTGCAGTGGGGTGGGCGCATCTTGTGCGAGGGAGGGGTTTTTCCCACCGCCGACGGACGGGCGCGCTTCGCCGCCGCTCGCCCGCCCGAGGCCAACCTGCCGGAAGGGAAATTCCTGCTGGCGACGCGCCGGGGCAAGCAGTTCAACTCGATGATTCATCGCGATCGCGATCCGTTGAACGGCGCGATGCGCGACGACGTGCTCATGGCCAAGGCCGACGCCGACGCCCTGGGACTGCAAAGCGGTGACGCGATTGCGCTGCGAAGCGACGCCGGAGCGATTCTGGGTCGCGTCAAGATCGCACCCATTCGTGAGCGCAACGTGCAGGTCCATTGGCCCGAGTCGCAGGCGCTGCTGGAGCGCGGGCGCCGTGATCCCGAATGCGGCGTTCCCGACTACAACACGATCGTGCGGATCGAGCGTGCGATCGAGCGGGCGACGTGATCAGGTTGGCGACGTGAGCGAGTCCGGCGAAGTGATCGAGTCCGGCGTGTCCCGCGCGCGCCCCGGCGTGACGGTACCGGCCGTGCCGATCGTGGTGCGCGCCGGCGGCGCGCCGCAGCCGCGGTCGGACCTGCTGGCGACGGAAGAGCCCTTGGAGATCCGGGCACAACATCGCGGTGCCGAGCATCCGGTCGCGGTGACGATGCGAACACCGGGTCACGACTTTGACCTGGCGGTCGGCTATCTGCACGGCGAAGGCATGGTGCGCGTACGCGAGCACGTGCAGCGCGTGTCCTACTGCGCCTCGGGCCCGCCCGAGCAGATCTACAACCTGGTCACCGTTGAACTCTCCGATGACGCCCCCTTCGATCCCGCGCCGCTGGCGCGCCATTCCGCCGTCACGGCGGCGTGCGGTGTGTGCGGGAAGGCGTCGATCGATGCGGTGCGTGTCGCCGGCATCCCCGCGCTGGGCGCGGGCCCGGTGCTGGATGCGGTGACACTGCTGCGCCTGCCCGATGCGATGCGAGCCGCACAGCGCATCTTCGATCGAACCGGCGGCGTGCACGCGGCAGGGCTGTTTGACACCGTCGGTCGGGCGCTCATCGTCCGAGAGGATGTCGGTCGCCACAACGCCGTGGACAAGGTCGTCGGCTCGCTGCTGCTGACCGGCAAACTTCCGGCGGGGGAGTGCGTGCTGCAGGTCAGTGGCCGCGCTTCCTTTGAGATCGTGCAGAAGGCGGCTCTGGCGGGGATTCCCGTGCTGTCGGCCGTGTCGGCGCCGTCGTCGCTTGCGGTGGATCTGGCGGTCGAAGCCGGCATGACTCTGGTCGCGTTCGTTCGCGACCAGTCGTTCAGCGTCTATGCCGGCGCTTCCAGAATCGCCGAAACGCGCTCCACGTCCTGAGGGGTGTCCAGATCGGTGAACGCCTGGGGCTCGCCAAGGGCCTCGGCCGGAACGATCTCGATTCGCATCGCGGCAAGCGCGTCGCGCATTGAGCGGGCACCCGACTCCACGCAGCGCGCGATCACGTCTCGCGCGCTCGCTCCGTACACCGCGCACAGCGGCTGCAGGCGGCCGTCGGCGATCGGCACGACCGCGTCGGCGCCCCGGCGATGATCGGCCAGCGCGTGCAGCATCCCCGCCGTCACCAGGGGCATGTCGCAGGCCAGAACGAAGACCGGCCCGTCGTGCCCGGCGCGCATCAGCGCGCGCATTCCGGCGTCCAGCGCGACCAGCGGCCCCTCACGGGGATCGCCGACGTCTTCCAGTCCGGTGCCGGCCTCGCCACCGATCGTCAGGACGGGCTTGGCGACCGCTCGCAGCACGGCGGCGCAGCGCTCCGCCAGTGACGCCCCGCCGACGACTATCGTGGCCTTATCGCGACCCATCCGTCGCGACCGGCCGCCCGTCAGAAGGAGCCCTGCATGGATTGGCTGCAAACGATCACCGACTCCCTTGTGTCACAGTTCGATCTTGATCCTGCGTCGGTTGCGCTGAGCGGCGACGACCGGCGGGCGATCCTAGACGTGGCGCGCGTCGCGTCGCACGCGTCGGGCGAACGCATCAACGCGCCGCTCCTATGCTACGTGCTGGGGGTCGCCGCCGGCAGGGGGGTCGCCCTGGACCGGACGGCGCCGGTCGCGATGCAGCTTGCGGAGCAGCAGCCGTGAAGGTACTGCCGATCGGCGCTTTCTGCTTCGCCGGCACCGTGGCTGGCTATTCGGTGGGCGGCGCAAGATCAGGTTGGGGACGCGGCCGGACCGGCGATTCGTTAGGGTGAGCCTTGTGAGCAAACGCACGGTGACGCCTCAGGAGCTGGCGCAGCCCTTGACTCCCTATGAAGACGCGGTTCAGGCGGTGTTGTCATCGTTCGCTCCCCTTCCGCCGCAGGCATTCCCGCTTTCGGCGGCGCTGGGCTTGGTGCTTGCCCGGCCGGCCGTCGCCGACGTTGATGTTCCCGGCTTCGACAACTCCGCAATGGATGGCTACGCACTCCGCTGCGCCGATACCCTGGGCGCGCGCCAGACCCCCGTCACCCTGCGCTTGATCGACGATCTTCCGGCCGGCGCGTCGGCGAACATCACCGTTCAGCCGGGCACCGCCGCGAAGATCATGACCGGCGCTGCGATCCCGCCCGGAGCCGATGCGGTCGTTCCGTGGGAGGACACCGATCCCGGCGACGGCGTTGTCGTTGTCCGCGCGCAACTGGATCCCGGCCGGAACGTGCGTCCTGCCGGGGAGGACGTGCAGTCCGGGTCGCCCATCGCGGTGGCCGGCGCGGTGCTTGGTCCCGTTCATCTGGGCGTGCTTGCGTCGCAAGGTCGCACCGATGTGATGGTTCATCCGCGTCCGCGCGTGGCGGTGCTGTCCACCGGCGACGAGCTGGTGCCGCCCGGCGGCTCTTTGGAAGGCGCGCGGCTCTTCGAGTCCAACGGGACGCTGATCGCCGCGATGTGCGAATCGGCCGGCGCCGTCGTTGCGCAGCGTTCTCTGATCGCCGATGACCCATCCGCGATCGGCGAGTGGCTGGCTGCTGCCGCGGGAACGGCCGACCTGATCGTCACCTCCGGCGGCGCGTCGGTCGGGGAGCACGACTGGATTCGCGCCATCCTAGAGAAGGAAGGCACGCTGTCGATGTGGCGGATCGCCATCAAGCCCGGCAAGCCAATCGCTTTCGGGCGCATCGGCGGGACGCCGGTGCTGGCGCTGCCGGGCAATCCCGGCTCGGCCTTTGTCGGCCTGCATGTGTTCGTGCAGCCGGCGCTGCGCATCATGGCCGGCCGGTCGCCTGATCCGCGTCGCGTCGAAGCCCGCCTGGCCGCGGACGTCAAGGGATCGCCGGCTCGGACACAGTTCACGCGAGTGCGCCTGGACGGCGACCTGGCGACGCCACTGCCGGCGCAGTCCAGCGTTGTGCTGTCCAACCTGTTGGCTGCCGATGGGTTTGCCGTGGTGCCGCCCGGCGGACTGCCGGCTGGAGCCCACGCCACCGTGGAGCTGATCTAGACGTGGCCCGGGTCTTGATGTTCGCCGCCGCCCGCGAGGCTGCCGGCCGGCGCGATGACGAAGTCGAAGCCGCCAGCGTGGGCGAGGTGCTGAAGGTGTGCGCCGAGCGGTACGGCGCGGAGTTCACTCGCATCTTGAGCGTGTGCTCGGTGCTGCGCAACGGTGAGGGCGTCGCGCGGGACCGGCACTGGGAAACGGGGCTGGAGCCAGGAGACGAGGTCGCCATCCTGCCGCCGGTCTCGGGTGGCGCCGGCGCCTCCGGCGAGCCCACAACGCGCGGCGAGCCCACCACGCACGTCGCTATGGTGGACGTCGGCGACAAGGACGAGACGCTGCGCGAAGCCACCGCCGTGTGCCGGCTGACCGGCGACGCGGGCGTGATCGGGCGTTTGCTGGCCGGCCAGACGAAGAAAGGTGACGCCGTAGCGGCCGCGAAGGTTGCCGGAACGATCGCTGCCAAGCGCACGCCCGAGCTGATCCCGCTCTGCCATCCGGTGCGCACGACGTTTGCCGGCGTACAGATCGATCGCGACGGCGATGCGATCGAAATCCGAGCCACGGTTCGGGGCCGCGATCGCACCGGCTTCGAGATGGAGGCGCTGGTCGCCTGTTCGATCGCCGCGCTGACGCTGTACGACATGGCCAAGGCAGAGGACCCCCGCATGCGCGTCGAAGGTTTGCGCATCGTCGCGAAGTCGGGCGGGAAGTCGGGGAGTGTGACGTACGAATGAAGGTCGCCGTTCTGACCGTGTCGGATCGATCATCGCGCGGTGAGCGAGCCGACGAGGGCGGCCCGCTGTGTGAGACGCTGGCGACCGAGGTCGGCGGTGAGGTGGTG
Organism: Actinomycetota bacterium; assembly: GCA_046714275.1. Lineage (GTDB taxonomy): Bacteria > Actinomycetota > AC-67 > AC-67 > AC-67 > JBKKBA01. The sequence goes on along the minus strand of JBKKBA010000466.1, from coordinate 2,467 downwards.
GCCCGGCACCTGGTCCCCGACGAGCGGGCCGAGATCGAGAAGGCGCTGATCGAGTGGGCCGACGCCGGTGCGATCGATCTGATTCTGACAACGGGCGGCACCGGATTGGGTCCGCGCGACGTGACGCCCGAGGCGACCAAGGCCGTGATCGACCGCGAAGCGCCGGGCATCGCCGAAGCCATGCGCGCGCACGGCGCAGCGGTGACGCCGTTCGCGTCGCTGTCGCGCCAGGTGTGCGGAACGCGCGGCCGCGCGCTGATCGTCAACCTGCCGGGTGCGCCCAAGGCGATCCGGGAATGCTTCGACGGAATCCGTGAGATCTTGCCGCACGCGGTGGAGATGATGCGGTGACGCCCGTCGTCGTGACCGGCCTTTCCGCCGAGCCGATCGACGCGGCCGCGCTTGTGGCTCGAATCCGGCGCGCCGATTGCGGAGGACTGGTTGTCTTCGAGGGGTCCACGCGGTCGCCCAGTCAGGGTCGCGACGTCACCAGCCTGGAATACGAGGCTTACGAGGAGCGAGCGACCGCGCAGTTGGACGCGCTGGCGCGCGAGGCTGCCGCGCGGTACGAATTGGGTGGCGTTGTGGCGGTGCACCGGACCGGCCCGGTTCCGATCGGGCAGCCATCGGTTATCGTCGCGGCATCGGCCGGTCACCGCGCCGAGGCGTTCCAGGCGGCACGCTGGCTGATCGATACGATCAAGGAACAGGCAGCCATATGGAAAAAGGAAGTGTTCCAGGACGGAGCCGAGTGGGTGGGCGTGGAACCGGGAGCCGAAGGATCATGAAGCGAGGACGTCTGTTCCTGATCGAATGGGAGTCCGGCGCCGCCGCCAAGCGGGCCGCGGCGCTGCAAGCCGATGGATGGACGGTGGACGTCGAGGCGGTAGACGGCGCCCGGGCCGTCAAGCACATGCGCGAAGATCCGCCCGACGTTCTGGCGATCGATCTTTCCCGCCTGCCGTCGCACGGCCGCGAGACGGGGCGTGCCGTTCGCGGCCTGAAGGATCTGCGCGACATTCCCATCGTGTTCTTCGGCGGCGCCGCCGAAGCGCAGTCGCGAGCGGCCGCCGTCGTGCCCGGCGCAACGTTCACCTCCGACGAAGAGCTGCCGCACGTGATCGCTCGCCTGGCATTCCGAAGCGCCGGCAGCTAGAGAGCGGGCGCCTCGGCCTGCCCGCCGAATGACTGCTTCTTAGGCGAAGCGGTCGGCGGCGAAGCGCTGCAGGTTGTCTGGTAGTTCGCCACCCGTTACCAGCGCGGCCAGGATCCGGCCGATCAACGGCGCGAACTTGAAGCCGTGGCCCGAGCACGGCGACGCATACACGATTGGTCCGTCGCGATCGATGATGAAGTCGTCGTCGGGCGTGCTGGTGTACAGACAAGTCTCGGCGCCGACGGGCGACGGATCGAGCATGGGAAACGACGACTCGATCCAGTCGCACACGCGCGCTTGTCCTTCGGGATCGATGTCGAACGAACGCCCGTCGGCGCTCGTTCGTTCGCCGGTTCCGTGCTCTCCGGCTTTCGCCCCCGGGGCGCCGTGCGCTGGCGGCAAGAAGTATCGATAGATCGCGCCCCGCTCGATCACCACCGGCAGGTCCTCACCGCCGGAGTAGTAAAAGATCTGCTCGCGGCTGACTTGCAGCGGCGGCGGTGCGATCCCCGCGGTTTCCAGCAGCGGGCCCGTCCACGCTCCGGCAGTCAGGATCACGCTCCGCGCGCGCAGCTGGCCATCGGCGGTCTGGATCCGGACGCCGTCTTCGTGGCGATGGATCTGCATCACGCGCGTACCGGAGCGAACTTCAAAGCCGGAGGCTTCCAGCATCGCCGCGACGCACTGGGATGCGGCCAGCACGCCGCTGTCGGGCGAGTACAGCGCGGACTCAGAGCCGTAGTCCACGCCGGGGAAGCGGCGCCGAATCTCCGCTGCGTCCACGATGTCGGCCTGGGCGCCGGCAAGGCGAAGCGCCGCGGCGGATGACGAGAGGTAATCGGGCGTTCCAAAATCCAGCCCTCCGGTCGTTTTCAGAAGCGTCGCGCCGGACTGCTGCTCCAGCTCGCGCCACAGCGGCAGCGCGCGGCGCGCCAGGTCCACATAGAAGGGTTCGTCGTAGGCAAATCGAAAAATTCGCGTGGCTCCGTGTGACGATCCACGGTCGTGGCCGGCGTCGAACTGCTCCAGCACGACCGCTTCGCGCCCGGCCTGCGACAGCGCCCACGCCGACGCGGCGCCCATTACGCCCGCGCCGATCACGGCAACATCAACGGTTTCCACGAAGCCGCCATGCTAACCTCAAAGCCTACCCATCGGTAACCTGCAGGGGGAGCGCTCCATGGACTTTCGCGACACGCCAGAAGAGGCCGCGTTCCGCAAAGAGGTACGCGAGTGGCTTGAGGCAAACCTTCCATCGGACTGGTCGACGGCCGCGTTGTTTTCGGAGCTGGACGACGATCGCGCCAAGAC
>JBKKBA010000465.1:0-3644 GCA_046714275.1 Actinomycetota bacterium | reverse complement strand
TCCCAGGCCGTAGCCGAAGTGAAGGGCGGAAAACGCGACGATCATCGCGAGGAGCAACACGGACTCTCGCCGAACCACCGCGACTTTCACCGACACCGCCACGACAACACCGAAGAACGAGCCGAGGATGCCCGTCAGCGGCAGCCACGACCATCGATGGTTCACGCCGACGCGGGGTGGGGCCAAATCAGATGAGCGAGGTGGGGCCACTGCAAGTTGACGAACTCATCAGCCTCCGCGCGTTCTTTCAAGACGTTTCGGGTGCGCTGTTCCTCGGAGCACTTGCTACACAACCCGCGATGGGAGCGCGCGAACAGCCCAAGTCGTTGGCCGCAGTTTGCACACACAGATGGGAAGGTTAGTTCCTCGAAGCCTCTTCAACAGGGTGACTTGCAAGCGTTGCCCGCAGATGCGAGAGCTCGTTCGCTGAATAGGTGGCGGCGAACGTCCGCGTGCGTCGAGCGTTCGGATGAGGAAGCCATGCGAACGTCGTTGTCCGCCCCTCGCGCGCGTACTCCTGAACCTTATTGTCTTCGTTGAGTTTGATTCCAAGACAACTTGATACGGCGGCGCTCGCGACACGGCCATAGACAACGGCAACTCGTGCGCCTGCCACGCTGAGCACACGCTCCAGGTACCTGTCGGTGCAGAAAGCTGCCGCATCCTGAACGCCAATCTCGGATTTGGATGGGCAATGAACAATTTCCGTCAGCGCGTAATCGATACCTGGGCGCGGTGGGCTGTTGAACAATTCGATTGCGCGTTGTCTGGTCGCAGGCCAGAACTTTGCGGCAGGTCCGATTCGCGCCCCATCGCGCGCGTTGTAGATTCCCGCGGCGATGTGGTGCACGAATCGCTCATCGAAGAACGATACCTTCGCTTGATCGGAGTCATTCAGGGTCGGCGCGAGTGAATCGGTCTCCCCGCCTGTTCCTAACGAGGGGTTCGAGGAGACGAATAGGAGCGGGGCGCGTACGATGTCGCCCGACCAGGGCTTCGGCGCAAAATGTTGATCAAGCGGCATGTCCTTCAGGGCAGAGACAACCTTGGAACAAGGATGCTGCGCACCCGCCTTGCATTGCTCAACTACAGGGCAGCCGGCGATCTCGAGCAGCAGTTGGCGCGCGCGGGCGCGCTGATAATCCTGTCCAGTCATTGTCGATCCTGTCATCGTGCTGCCCAGGGTAAACCACGGTAGCGACAACGAGGGTTGCCAAAACGAAGCCACCGCTCAATAGGTCGTCGGTCGGATCCACGAGTAGCAGGTTATGTGTTCAGAGAGGGCGACAATTTCAGTGACGGCCCCAGGTTGCCGCGTTGACATACCCCGGGTTGATTGCTGGTCCTGGGGCGTCATTCGGGATCACCTCGGCGACTCCGCCGGACCTCAGCGACCAATCAACGACTTCGTATCGCGGCCCGTTGGAAAGCATGCGGAGTGGCTCAGCTAGAACTAGGCACGCTGTCGCTGCCCCGACGAACGCCGCCGCGACGCTTTGACCCGCCACTTCGAGGATCCCGCAGCGCGCATCATCCTCACTCATTCCGGCATCGACCGCCTTGGAAACCTCGGATTCATACGCAGGTTGATCAACCGGAACGGTTCTTGGTCGTGGCTCACGACCGAAGGCAGTGCGCGACGGCGTCATAGACGGAAAAGCGTGGATCATCATTTCCGTGTACTGGGAAGGGCCTGCGCCTATGCCGCCATCGACCGCGAGTTGGAACCCGGCTGGGCTGAGTGCGCGTCGCGGTTCTCTCCGATCAAAACCGGACAGGGCAAGGCCGGGCTCGCGTCCAGACCTTCTGAAGTTCTCATCGAAGCGTCTCTCAATGATGCGCGTGCGAACGCCGAGTTCTTCCAGGCGATCTGCCACCAGGCGAGTCTTCAACCGTCCTAGATCGTCGGGGGTTGTGAGCAGCCCTGTGCTTAGGTTCGCCTCCTCGACCATGTCGAAGTCCTGGAGCGCGACAAGTACTTCCGTGAGATCGTTGTATGGGAGCATCGCGAGCGCCCAGGCGTAGGCTTGGCCTAGGTGGCCGAGGCCCAGTATCCACAGGCGCGACGGAAGGTATGGGCAGATGGCGCCGGCAGCTTCTGGATCCCGCCAGGGGATCTCCGGTCTCCACAACGAGAGCCCGATCGTGCGTCGGCACGCCGTCGGTTCCCCGCGGAGCATTTGGAACGCCTCGGAGGTTGCGATTGCCCCGGCCAAGACGCCGGCCAAAGGAAATTCGCGCGCCTCCGACAGGCGATCAGCGAGGTCGGTTGCGACGCCTCCGCTCCAACCGTTCCACGTGGGGTAGAGAGTCAGCGACGGCGCGGCGCCTCCCGAAATGCTGATCGTTGGCAGATCCGCCGAGAGATTCTCGTCGCTCGCGCAGCCAAAGTGTTGGGCTATGTCGCTGAGTCGTTTTCCGGCAGCCCAGGGAATCGTTAACTGCATGTCATGTGCCGCTTTGATCCGCACGCCGCCGAGGAAGCAACGCGGTGCGACGTTGAGGATCGTCAGCAACATCGCCTGTCGCGTGGGACTCGCCTCAATTCCGACGCCCACATCAACTTGCAGCTTCCAACGGGATGCTCTTTCGTAGGCTTCTTCGATTGTTGTCGCCAGTCCTTCGTCGATTTCGAGCTTCGCTGTTCGGTGGAGGCTTGTGGCGGCGATCACTAGGCCCACCTCCCGATGTAAATGAACTTGGTTACGTCACGACCAAGCCGTGAGTGCCACCCGGCGTTGCCTAGATACTCGTGAACGCCGACGTGTCGGAGTGAGATGGGTGGTGTCGCGTAGTTGGGGACGATCAATGAGATGTGACCGGCGCGGGGGACCATTGGATTTTCTTGATCGATGTCGCTCTGATTAACGAACGAACTGGGGTGAGTATGGACGTCGGCGATTACCCGCGAAGAGCGGGTCTGTGCTTCATTGTGAAGGAGCCGATAGGCCATCCCGTCGAAGTGGATCCCGCCTACAAGACAGCGGGGGTCTAGGTCATCCAGATACACGATCGACGTAACGGTCCGGCCGTCGCCTACCTTAGGCGTCAAGAGGAACGCTCCGCTCTCGCGCCGTCCTTGTCCTCTTGTGCTGAGTTCCAGGCACAGTTCTCCCCAGAGCTTTGGTGTAAACCGCAGCCGGGCGTGCGGCGCGCTAAACGCCTTGATAATCCTCATCGTGAAGGAGTTCATGAATGAGCCTCAGATAGAAGGTCACGTTCTTGGTGTCGTCCCAGGTGTAGCGGCGGTAAGCGTCCTTCCATCCGTCGTGTCCCTGGATGGCAAGCCGATCGCACGGGATGTATATGGCGTGCTGATTCCACCCTGGATTGAAGGCGCCACTCACTCGTCCAGTCCCCTTGGGCCAACGGGCGGGATCAAGAGGGGCACCTCGCTCGCAGTCCCAAAGTTCGGCAGTGGGCTCAGCGGCTGGGTAGTTCGTTAGTTCGAATCGAAAGAAGAACTTCGACGGCGAGTCTGGTCGATTCTCAGCGGTGACACCGATTACCGCGAACGGCCATGAGAGATCGATCAGTCGCCAATCCCCACGGTCGACGCCGGCTTGAAAATCGGCTCCGTCGACATGCTCATTGAATGGTCGCTGGTCTGGTGAAGTGACTTGATCGGGGATCATCCTTCGAAC
>JBKKBA010000464.1:0-2940 GCA_046714275.1 Actinomycetota bacterium | reverse complement strand
GGACGAGACCGTCGTTGTGTACGGGACGGGGCGGTAGGCCCCGCTTCCTTCGACGGGGTGTCAATTTCGGCGCGGTTTCCGCGCCGATCTTGCTCACTCGTGCGGCCCTGCGCGTGCTGCCCTGCGCGTGCGGCGCTTAGACGCGGCGGCCGGCGAGGCGGCGCAGGATGCGCGTCCAGAAGGCCACGTGGGGGCATCGTGCGCTTTCGTCGCAGCACGAGCATCGCCAGTCCACGTATCGGCCCGGCTGCACCATCGCGGCACCGCAGCGCTTGCACGTGGGAATGGCCATGAGTGAGATCCTACTGATGCGCGTGCTTTCAGAGGTCTTTGTGACCGTCGGATTCGGCGCGGAGGGCGACCGACTTGCCCGATCCGTCCGATCGCGCGTAGGCTCTGCGGCACAACTGAATAGCGGTGTGGCGGTGCCCCAAAGGTCGGAGGCCTGGGGCTCGAAAGGGGAAGCCGGTAGAGTCCGGCGCTGTCTCGCAACTGTAAGCGGCGCGAAGCCGCAAGCCAGGATACCTGCCGTCACGCAGCTCCAGTCTCTTCGACCGAAAGGGGGAAGGAGCATGCGGATACTCGTCTCCGCATCATCCCCCCTGCCGCAAGGCCGGGGGTTTTTGTTTGGCAACGGGCGGTTTTTGTTCGGGAGCCGTCGGTTTTTGTTCGGGAGCCGTCGCCTGATCGCTGTGGCGGTGGCGGTGGGCGCGTTGCTCGTCGCCGTACCGGCGCACGCCGTGAACGTCACCGTGAAGCTGCGTGTTTCCGTCGGTGGGTATGCCGGCGCGGTCAAGCAGTGCAGCGGCCTGTCGGTTCCCGAGGGCTCGGGTGGATTGGTGGTTCTGGCCAAGGCTAAGCAAGACGGATGCATCGGCTCGTATGCGTCGGCGCAGTTCAGCGGGCTTGGCTCGTACGTGACGTGCATCGATCCGAAGCTGGCGCCGGTGGCGACCAGCGTCTGTGAGGTTGCCGAGGGGCTGGTCACGTACTGGGCCTACTACAAGAACGGCACGGTGCAGCAGATCGGTGTGGACGGGTTCAACGCCAAAGCCGGCGACGAGCTGGCTCTGGCGTACACGAACTTCGGGACCTGCCTGACCTATCCAGACTGCCCGCTGTAGCGCCATGAACGCCACGCGCCGGGCGCTTGCGGGTGCGCTGGTGGCGACGCTGATGGTCGTTGCGTCGTCACCTGCGTCCGCACGCGTCCCGGCGGGTGCCGTCGTCCCCGCTGCGGCGAGCCCGTCGCGCACGGACTCGGCGCGCGACGCTGCCTCCTGGATCGTGGCACAACAGAAGTCAGGCGGCGCCTTTTTCAGCGAAGACCAGCCCGCCGACGCAACGGCCGAAACGATCGTCGCGCTGGTCTCGGCGGGCGTGGCGGGCGCGCCGGTGGAGCGCGCGTTGCGCTACGTCGAACGCACCGGCCGCGACCGAGCCACGCGCGCGGCGTACGCCGGCCGCATCGTCATGGGCCTGGTCGCAGCCGGCCGCGATCCGCGGAGCTTCGGCGGCGTGGATTACGTCAAGGTCATCGAAGACGCCTACAACCCCGCGACCGGCACCTACGAGACCGGGCTTTACAGCGACGCGCTGGCGATCCTGGGGTTGGTCGCCGCACGCCGGCCGGTCCCGGCGCAGGCGATCACGTACTTGCGAGCCAACCAATGTCCAGACGGCGGCTTCGCCCACGATCCGGGCTGCATCCCGAAAGCCGATACCGACACTACTTCGATGGTGATCGCCGTGGCGGCCGGCGCCGGTACGAGTGCAGGCGTCGCGTGGGACGACGCGTGGTACGCACGTGCGCGCTCGTGGCTCCGTTCGGCATTGAACGACGACGGCGGGTATCCGCATACGCCGGGCGGGGCGACGAACGCGAACTCGACCGGGCTTGCGCTGTCGGCGATCGCGGCGACGCGTCAGTCCGAAGCCGCGTGGTCCAACGCGCGCGGCGTGCAACCCGGCGCCGGCTTCGCGTCGCTGCGGCACGGGTCGGGTGGGTTCAAGTATCAGGCGGGGGACCGGGATCCGAACGGCTACGCGACAGTGCAGATCATTCCCGGCCTGATGCGCGCCGCGTATCCGGTGCGGCCCGCCGCTGCGGCGCGCTCTGGGACAACGCCGCCGTCGGCGAAAACGGAGCAGCCTTCGAGTCGAAACCCCGCAACGGGGGTGATGCCGTCGCCGCAGCCTTGCCCGGCGCCTTTGGCTCGCGCAACGGGGGAGCGTCGTGCGGGATTGATTGTCGAGCATGCGAACGGGAGCGTGCGGACGTTCTGCATCGCATTCAGCGCCGCCGAAGAGCAAGCCGGCTTCAGCGGCGCGGATCTGCTGGTTCGCAGCGGGATCCCGGTCATCTTCGGCGGGACGCGCACCGACGCCAGCGTGTCTGCTATCGACGGCGAAGGATGCGGCGCCGCCGACTCCTTCTGCGAATGTCCGAATGCCGCAGCCTCGACGTGCCGCTTCTGGGGCTACTACGCCATGGACTCGGCGGGGGCGTGGCAGTTTGCTTCGCGTGGCGCGGCGCAGCGCCTGGTGCGCGACGGTGACGTGGACGGCTGGCGCTACGGCAATCACCTGAGCGGGAACGGCGGTCCCGGGGAACGCGCGCGGCCGTGCGCGAACGGGGCGCGCGTGCTGGGCTTGCGGCAAGAGGCGGGATTGCGGCCGCGTGGGACCGGCGGGCCGCGTGGGACCAGTGCGGGCGGGCCGCATGGGACCGGCGCGGGCGGTGGGAAGGGCGGGCCGCTGGCGGCCGGCGCGCTCACCCTGGTCTTTGGAGGCGGCGCCGCCTGGGCCGCCGCGCGGCGGCGAAGAAGAGAGTCTTTGTGACCGGCGTCACTCGTTTCCACCCGGCCGCGTGGATGGTGTGGGCCGCCGCGTCGCTGACGGTGGTGTCGGGAATCTCGAACCCGCTGCTGCTGTGTGTGG
>JBKKBA010000463.1:0-3817 GCA_046714275.1 Actinomycetota bacterium | reverse complement strand
GCGCTGGAAGGACTGTTCGGGGATTTGCCGCCGACGATCGGTGAACCGCCGAAGGAAGAGGATGTCGCCTCGCTGATCGCGAAAGCGCTCAGTCATTACAACCTGTCGCAAGCGGCCCTCAAGACCGGTGATTTCGCGCGGTACGGCCGCTAACAAGGCGAGATGCGCATGGCCCTGTAATCCGCGCAGCGCCGCCTCGGTGGCCCGGTTGCGTCGCCCTCTCCTTCGCCGTCTCCGTCCGGCCGCAGTCCCAGCCCCACGCCATCCAGCTAAGTGCCGGAACCGCTTCGCCCGGTCGCCGAGGTCATGCTAGGATCGCTCTCTACGACGCGCCGTGGAGCAGTCCGGTAGCTCGCTGGGCTCATAACCCAGAGGTCGTTGGTTCAAATCCAACCGGCGCTACCAAGAAGGGCCTGGTGACAGGCCCTTCTTCTTTTCCCCATCCCGCCCTGTGGGTCAACTTTGGTCATCCTTGGGTCAACCAATGATGACCCAAGCAGAGACTGTCGTACGTCGGTTGTACGCTTCCCAGAGGACACTCGGGGGTGCGCGCCATGGAAGGTCGACTGCCGACTGGTATCCAGAAACATCGAAATCGCTACCGCGTGCGAAGACGCGCCGGCGGCAAGTGGGTGGTCCGCTCATTCCAATCTCTTGAAGAGGCCGAGGACTATCTCGCCCGGCTGGTCGGAGACAAATTGGAGAAGCAGGCTGTCGAGCTTGCGCGCATCTCTGGTGCGCTTACGGTCATGGACGTCGTCCGGCTGTGGTGGCTGGGCCCGGTGATGGACGGCGAGCATCGTGGTGGTCATCGGCGCCGCCTCACCGGTCAAACCGAGCGCAACTACCAGTACTACATCGATGCCTACATATGCCGGATCGGCGGGGAGTCGGCTCAGTCCTACGCACGAAACCCCGGCTTGCTCAAGCTCTTCTACGACTCGCTCCCAAACCGGTGCGCGTGGCACGTACACGGGGTCCTCCGGCTGGTTTTCGCGGAGGCCTTGACGAGGGGCTTGGTTGATCGCAATCCCTGTATGGACGTAAAGCCGGCACCACGAAAGCGCAGCAAGCGTCTTGTGCCCTCGCGGAGAGAAGTCGCCAAGTTGTTGATCGCGGCCCAGGAGCACGATCCTGTATGGGGTCTGTTCGTGTATCTGACCTCCGTCCTCGGAACGCGCTGCGGCGAGAGCGTCGCATTGCAGACCGAAGACTTCGATGAGGCGGAGCGCGTGGTCCACATCGAGCGCGCGGTGAGTAAGACGGCAGGCGGCCCGACCTTGAAACTCCCCAAGAAAGGCGAGCCGCGGGAGCTTCCGATTGACGATGCCGCGTTTTGGGCCCACGTCCGACCCTTTCTTCAGCAACCCGGCTTTCTTTTCCGCGGCTTTCGTCGTGACGAGCTTCGAGGGCAAACAGGGGCAACGGGAAAGCCGTGGCATCCTGATCATGCACAGGCGCGCTTCCGAAAGATGGTGCGTGCGCTCGGCCTTCCCGGCTACACACTGCACTCGCTGCGCCACTTCGTCGCCACGCAGCTCTTGATTGAGGGTCAGCCCATCAACCAGGTCGCTGAGTTTCTGGGTCACGCCCCGCAGATGACGCTGATGCTCTACGGCCGACACCTCGACCTCGAGGCAATGAAGCGAGTGGGTCGTGCCGCCACAACGCTGGTCACTCGACCAACACCTGCGCCCGCCGCTCGTGGAGAGGACTCGGCCGCTAAACGAGATCCCACAAGAGTGCGAGCAACGGTCGTCCAGAGCGACGTCGCGGATGACATCGTCTTCCGGCTGGCTCAAGACGGCCCGATCACAAATGCCACCGTGCGGAGCCAGACGAGCCTGACGCGGCGACAGGTATCGAAGGCTCTCGACAGGCTCGTTCGAGACGGGCGGATCGTCCGCAAAGGGTTGCAGCGGGGAATCTTCTACGAGCGCTTGGACTTCGTCGGGGATGGAGTCCAAGAGGAGGCTGTAGGTTACGGGGCTGCGTAGGCCGGCGTCGTGAAGCGTCCCGTATCCTGAACCCGCCCACGGGGCGGGCAGGTGGCGGGCCGGTCCGCCGCGAACTGGAAGGGGACCTTTCGGCAACGGGGGATACGTGCGACGGACTCTGCTTTGTCTGGTGATCGCAGCGACGGCTTTGCCGTTGTTTGCGTATGGTGCCCCGGTGGCGCCGGCCGGCGAAACCCACCGGGCGTCGTGCGGGTTGTTCATCCCGCCGACGACATGCTCGGCAACTGCGACCGCGCACATGCAGACGCAGGCTGTTTCGGTGCGGCTCGACGTTTCCTCGGTTCTTCCGCCGTACGCGCCCGGTCAGGCGCGCGCCACAGCGCGCGTCGAATTGCTTTTCCCTCTCACAAATCCGTCACCGCAGGCGTCGCTGACATTCCGCGCCGGGCTGTCAGCCAGTCGCGCCCAGGCGCACTACGACGGGGTCGTCGGCCCCCAATCCGTGCCACCTTTTACGATCGCGGCCGACCTGGGGTACGCGGCGGCGACGTTTGGGGTCGCGTTGCGGCATCCGACGTGCTCGGATTGCACAATCACCTACGTCTACAACGACGTCGTGAACAGCTTGACGGGCATCAGCAGACTCTGCTGCTCGTACGAGGTGGAGGTCACGCGTAGCAGTGGCCCGGTCTCGGTCGGGGCGTTCACGATCGTAACGTTCGTCGATGCGGTGGCGTTCCTCGGAGCGCCTGCGCAAGCAGCAGTCGTCCCCGTTCCCGGGTCCATCACGCTCGCCGTCGATGCCACCATGGGCCTGTCAACGATCTGAGCAGCGCGGGGTCGATCGCCAGTCCGTGGAAGACAGGGTCGGGCGCCGACCCGTTCGCCTTCCTCGTCGACTTCAGGAATGGCACCCGGCATGGTAAATTAATACCATGATAACTACCATTGATGGGGCCGGGCGGATTGTCATTCCGAAATCCATCCGTCAGCGGCTGGGACTTCGGGGCGGTCAACGAGTCGAGGTGACCGAGCGGGACGGAACGATCGAGATCCAGCCGGTCGCCACGCCGATGAAGCTGGTGAAGCGGAAAGGCCGGCTGGTTGCCGTCGCGGATCGCGATCTTCCTCCGCTGACCGCTGCGATGGTCCGTGAGACGCTCGAGAAGGTGCGACGGTGATCGCGGTCGACTCCAGCGTTGTCGTCGCGGCCTTTGGTCCCTGGCATGAATCGTACGAGGCGGCCACGAAGGCTCTATCGCCGGCGGTGCGGCTGCCTGCTCATGCGGCGCTCGAGTCGTACTCCGTCCTGACCCGCCTCCCCCCGCCACACCGCGCGGCGTTGCCTCTTGTCACCGAATACCTGCTGGGACACTTCCGGGAACGACCGCTCGTGCTCTCGCCGGCCGGCTATCGACGGCTCCTGGACGACGCGGCCGGCCTTCGGATCGGGGGCGGGGCGATCTAAGATGCCCTGATCGCCGCGACGGCGCGAGAGTCGCGGGCGACCCTTCTCACCCTTGACGAGCGCGCGATCCCCACATACGAGTCGCTTGGCGTCGACTACCGCGTCGTCGCCTAACAGGGCCCTCCCCGTTCGTTCCGGGCTTCTAGAGCGCCTCGCCGGTCAGGGTGAAATTGTCGATTACGAAGACGACGGAGGAACCGATCATGTCGATTACGACGAACGACACGGGCTGGATGACGCCGATCGCCAGCTCGAATGTGCCACGTTCCGAGCCGGGGAATCCACACTGCCCGCTCGGCGTTCCGGGAACGATCATGGATGCCATCTCGACGCCGTCCTCTCCAAACAGCCGAATTCGCGCTAGCGCTGTCGCGAGGGATTGGACGGTTGC
>JBKKBA010000462.1:0-4826 GCA_046714275.1 Actinomycetota bacterium | reverse complement strand
CCCCAGCCGTCGATGCGGCTGATCACCGACACGTTCGCCTACTGCGCCGAGCGTCTGCCGCGGTTCAACACGATCTCGATCTCCGGCTATCACATGGGCGAAAAGGGCGCGACCGCGGTGCAGGAGGTCGCGTTCACGCTGGCGAACGCGATCGCCTACGTGGAAGCCGGTTTGCAGGCGGGGCTGGATGTGGACCGGTTCGCGCCGCGCCTTTCCTTCTTCTTCGTAGCTCGCGAGACGCTGTTTGAAGAGGTCGCCAAATTCCGCGCGGCGCGGATGCTGTGGGCGACGATCATGCGCGATCGGTTCAACGCCAAGGACGCCAAAAGCCAGATGCTGCGCTTCCACACGCAAACGGCCGGCGTGCAACTGACCGCGCAGCAGCCCGAGAACAACATCGTTCGCGTCACGATCCAGGCGCTGGCGGCGGTGCTGGGCGGAACGCAATCTTTGCACGCAAACTCCTTCGACGAGGCGCTGGCGCTTCCCAGTGAGAAGGCGGCGACGATCGCGCTTCGCACGCAACAGATCCTGGCGCACGAATCCGGCATCGGAGCGACGCCCGACCCGCTGGCCGGATCGTGGTTCGTCGAATCGCTGACCCAGCAGGTCCACGACAAGGCGAAGGCCTACATCGACGCGATCGATCAGCGCGGCGGCGCCGTTGGCTCGATCGAATACATGCAGCAAGAGATCGAATCCGCAGCCTATGCCGAACAACTTGCCGTGGACGCCGGCAGCAAGGTCGTCGTCGGCGTCAACCGCTATCGCAAGGAAGAAGAGGAACGGGTTGAGATCCTGCGTGTGGACGAGGCTGTGACGCGCGAACAGTCCGAGCGTCTGGCCGCCGTGCGGGCTTCGCGCGACGCCGCCGCCACGAAGGAGGCGCTGGAGGACGTGCGGGACGCGGCTCGCGGGCGGGACAACCTGCTGCCGCCGATGCGCGAAGCGCTGCGCCGCCAAGCGACCATCGGCGAGATCTGCGGCATCCTGCGCGAGATCTTCGGCACGTACCGGCCGGCGGCTTCATGAGGATCGTCGTCGTCGGGGGAGGGCCGGCCGGCTATGAGGCGGCGCTGGTGGCCGCCGAGCTGGGTGCCGAAGTCACGGTGATCGAGCGCAGCGGTCTGGGCGGCGCGTGCGTGCTGTGGGACTGTGTGCCGTCGAAGACTTTGTGTACCACCGCGGAAGCCGTGACGTGGCTGGAGGCGGCGCCGGACCTGGGGCTGGTGGACGAAGATCTTCTGGAGCGCCGGCAGGTGGATCTGCCGAAGATCTTCGCGCGCATCGTGTGGCTGGCCGAGGCGCAGTCCCGCGACATCGAAAAGAAGATGGACGCGGCCGGAGTGCGGATCGTGGACGGCACGGCTCGCTTCACCGACGCGCGCAACATTCAGGTCACGGCCGGCGACGGATCGACGCAGATGCTGGATGCGGATGTGGTCTTGATCGCGACCGGGTCGGCTCCTCGCGAGATGCCCACCGCGAAAGCCGACGGGAAGCGCATCCTGAACGCGCGGCAGGTCTACGACTTGGATTCCGTGCCCGAGCATCTGATTGTGGTCGGATCGGGAGCCACCGGCGCGGAGTTTGCGCATGCCTTCAACCGGCTGGGGGCCAAGGTGACGCTGGTTTGCTCGCGGGAGCACGTGCTGCCGCACGAAGAGACGCAGGCCGCCCAGGTGCTGGAGGCTGTGTTTGAACGGCGCGGCATGACGATCATGAAGAACGCGCGAGCCGCCGGCGCCGCGGCGACCGCCGACGGCGTGGTCGTGGCGCTGGAGGACGGCCGGACCGTCGAAGGGACGCATGCGCTGATCACCGTCGGCATGGTTCCGAACTCGGCGGACCTGGGGCTGGACGCGGCCGGTGTTCGGATCGCCGAGTGGGGCGCGATTCTGGTGGACGGCGTCAGCCGCACGAACATCGGGCACATCTACGCCGCCGGCGACGTGACCGGCAACATGATGCTGGCGTCGGTTGCCGCCATGCAGGGACGCATCGCGATGTGGCATGCGCTGGGGCAAGCGGTCGCGCCGCTGCGCTACGACGCGGTGGCGTCCACCGTGTTCACCGATCCCGAGATCGCGACCGTCGGCATCTCGCAGCGGCAGTCCGAAGAGCGCGGGATCCACGTGGACACGCTGACGCTTCCGCTGGCGACGAACGCGCGAGCCAAGATGCTGGGCTTAGAGGACGGGTTCGTGAAGATCGTCGCCGTGCCGGGGACGGGAACCGTCGTCGGCGGCACCGTCGTCGCCCCGCACGCCAGCGATCTGATCCTTCCCCTGTCGGTCGCGGTGCACTCCCGGCTGACCGTCGCCCAGCTTGCGCAGGCGTTCTCGATTTACCCGTCGCTCAGCGGAAGCATCCAGGAAGCCGCTCGCCAACTCATGAACCGCTAGACGCGCCCACGCCGCGTGAGTGGCCGCACCGGTTTTGAAGGGACTTCGAGTTCGTACCAGCACGATCGGTTGAGGAACGTCGCGTTTCATTCACGCAAGGAGGCTGTTGTGCTTGAACAGGCCGTGGCAGGCCGGCTTCCGGAGGAGTCCGTCGAGGCGCACCCAGACTCTGTTCCCGCGCGACCCGTCGATGCCGGGAGGCCATGAGCAGTCGCCATTTAGTCGCCAGTCGAGCGACCTTACATCGGTGGAGAGTTGCCGCTACGAGACCGCGAATAGCCGCCATTCGCCCGGCACACCCTTGAGTGAACGTACCCCACGATCCGCGAACTCGATGCCTGAGCCGATAACGAGATCCTTGACGGTGTTCGAAACGAGGACCTCGCCCGCGGCCGCTTCGGCCATGACGCGTGACGCCAGGTGAACCGCCAAGCCACCGATGTCTTCACCGCGAAGCTCGACCTCTCCAGTATGAAGTCCGGCGCGGAGTTGGATTCCCACTCTGGAAAGATCGTCTGATATCGCCCGAGCGCAGCGGATCGCGCGTGCCGGACCGTCAAACGTTGCGAGCACGCCGTCGCCCGTGTTCTTGACGAGTCGACCCCGGTGCCGCTGAACTTGATCGGCGGCACCGCGGTCGTGCGAGTCGAGCACCTCATGCCAGCGCTTGTCCCCGAGCTCTGCTGCTCGTTCTGTGGACCCAACGATGTCGGTGAAAAGAACAGTGGCGAGCACACGGTCGTGCTCCGGCTCACCGCGAACCCCGGTCAAGAACCCTTGGATCTCTCCCAAGAGCGCGTCTTGATCACCGGCGTAGAAGGCGTGATCGGCGCCGGGCAACTCGACGAACTGCGCGCCTTGGACGTGATCGGCGACGTAGCGGCCGGCCGAACTACGCACGTAGGTGGTATCGGCGCGATGGAGGACGAGTGTGGGAACCCGGATCGCAGGAAGCGCCGCGCGGACATCCCATTCCAGTCCGTTGCGAAACATCCGTTCGGACGATGAAGGCGACGCCGAGAGACGCCTGAATCGTTCATACCATCGCCGGAACTGAGGGTCGGCGCGCAGGCTCTCGTGCCACATCGACACGTTGTCTCTCATGGGTCCCACGGTGACTTCGACCGCACGTTGGATAACGTGTCGAGGTATCCCGATCGGATAATCCTCATGTCTGAGGTAACACGCCGCGCCGTTGATGAGAACGAGTGCGGACGTTCGTTCAGGATGTGCGGCAGCAAAGATCATCGCCATCTGTGCACCCTCGGCGCAGCCGATAACCGCTGCGCGCTCAGATCGTGCAGCGTCGAGCACAGTGCGGATGTCGTCCGCCCATTGTTCGAGGGTAGGGAGCGCGCCGAGCGGGACCGGGTCCGATACGCCAGCACCTCGCTTGTCGAAGATGATGACCCGACTGAAGCTTGCGAGTCGACGCATGAAGCGCTCGATGTGCGGCTCTTCCCACATGACTTCGATGTTCCAGATCCATGGTGTTACGAAGAGCAGATCGATCGAACCGTCGCCAAAGACTTGATAAGCGACTTCTCCTTCAGGTCCATGAGCAAACTGAGTGGCCGGAGCGTCCATATGGGGTCAGGGTGCGGGACGGAGTGTGGGCGCGTCAACCTGACTCTTCGGGTTCCGCCCCGTCCCGGACGAGTTCGGAGTTTCCGCCAAGCTCCCTCTGTCCTCGGGAGGGGGATTTGAACTCCACGTCCCGAACGCGGTGCGGGGTCTTCTGATGACCTGCGGGTTCGAGTCGACGAAGGCGGTTAACGCAGCCTGTAGTAAGTGTGTGGAGGTAGGCGGACTCGAACGTTTGCGTCGACTTCTTCCGACGGTTGCTGGGCGGTGCGCGAGGGCGAGAAGGGCGGCGAGGTTGTGCAGCCGACGGCCGATGCCGAAGTCGTAGGTGTCGTTGACCGTGCAATCGGTGCTAGGCGCGCGCCTCGAGCTTGTGGCCCCACGCCGGGGCTTCGCACTAGCGCTAGCTGAAGTCGACCTTCGGGGCGCCGGCGGTGCGGATGGCCTCTTCGATTTCGAAGAATTCGGCTTCGGTGAACTTGAACCAGTTGGCGATGATGTTGGAAGGCACGGACTGGACCCGCTCGTTGTAGGTGCGCACGTTGTTGTTGTAGAAGCGGCGGGCGGTTTGCAGCCGGTCCTCAGTGTTGGCCAGTTCGGCCTGCAGCGCCATGAAGTTCTCGCTTGCCTTCAGGTCGGGATAGTTCTCTGCCACGGCGAATAGTTGGCGCAGCGCGCCGATCAGTGGCCCTTCGGCCTGCGCCTGCGCCTGGGGGCTTCCGGTCGCCGCGATCGCGCCGCTGCGCGCTCGGGCAACCTCTTCGAAGAGCGACTTTTCGTGCGAGGCGTATCCCTTGACGGTTTCGACCAAGTTGGGGATCAGGTCGTAGCGCCGGC
>JBKKBA010000461.1:0-3503 GCA_046714275.1 Actinomycetota bacterium | reverse complement strand
AATCCCGACGCACCCGGGCGCCCGGCGCCAGCGCCTCCGTGGCCACCCGCACCCCCGGTGTCGGGAAGGGCCCAGCAGGCCACCCGGACGGCCGGCGGCTTCGACGGTCCCCGAGGCTCGCACCAGCAGCGGCAGCGGATGTCCGGCGACCGACAAGGCGACGCGGACGCCCGATTCCATCGCATCGATGCGCGCATAGATCGCCGTGCAGAACTGGTCGACGGCCTGTGCGCCGATCGCTTCATTGAGCAGGGCCAGGATGCGGTTCGGCCGTCGCGCGCGAAGAGCCGCCGCCCGGACGGTGTAGCGCGCCAGCGCTGTCAGCGCCGCCGCTTCCGGGCCCTTCCCGCACACGTCGCCCAGCACGACCGCCCACGAGCGGCCGCCGACGTTGAACACATCGTAGAAATCTCCTCCGGCTGCAAGTCCGCGTCCGGCGGCACGGTAGCGCGCCGCGATGTCCAGCCCCCGAATCGCCGGCAGCATCGGCGGCAGAAGGCTGCGCTGCAGGGTGTCGGCGATGTAGGCGCGCTCTTGATACAGCCGTGTACGGTCCAGCGCAAGCGCCGTCCGGTGCGCGATCTCACGGGCCAGGACGATCTCTTCGGCGTCGTATCGGCGGCCGGGCTGGGTCAACGCGAACGTGACACTACCCAGGATTCGTTTGCGCGCCATGAGCGGCAGCCGGACGTGCGATACGGCGCCGATCTGGCGCAGCAGCTCGGCGGCAGCCGGATCGGTGACGTTCCCGGCCTCACCCCAGGACTCTTCGGCCATCGCGGCGGCCTCCGAGGGAAGGCCGGCTCCGTCGGTGACGCGGCGAAGTCGCTCGGACACCTCGGCGGTCGGGGGGTCGGCGCCCTGAGCCACCGCGGCGCGGCCGATCCGCCCGGATTCGTCGATCACATCGAAGATGCACCAGTCGGCAAGGAACGGCACGGCGAGCTGCGCGATCGACTCCAAAGTGGCATCGGCGTCCAGCGATGCAGCCAGGATGCCTCCCGCCTGGATCAGGAAATGGGCTCGCTCTTCGGTGCGAATGACGGTCGCCTGCGCTCGTTCTTGCTCGGCTTGGCGCAGCAACGCATGACCCAGTTGAACGCCGACGCCGGCCATCAGCTCACGCAGCTGCTCGTCGCCGGGGCGCGCCTCCCGGCTGAAGAACTCCATCACCCCGACGATCGTTCGCCCGACGGTAACGGGGAAAGCGACCGCGCCGTGAAGCCCGGCGTCGCGAGCCGACAGCGCAAGGGGGAAGCCGTCCGCGACGGCAAAGTCCGGCATCCACTCCGGCAAGCTCCGCGCCCAGACCGGGCCGGGCAAACCCTCCTCACGATGCAGAGCGATCCGGCGCGTCCGGCGAACGAAGTCCGACTTTTCCAAGTCCCCGCCACACCAGAGGTACGCGCATCGCAACACCTCAAGCTGGTCGTCCAGCATCCAAAGGACACCCAGGTCCCAGCCAAGAAACTCGCAGAGGGCCTGAAGAACGGACGGAACGGCTTCGGTCAGCGACTCCGACTCCACCAGCGCTTTGGTCGCGGCCGCCTGTGCGGCCAGGCGGATGCCGTCGCGCCGGTGCTCGCTGATGTCCAGCGTGATGCCCAGCAGGCGGTGGACCCGCGCTTCGTCGTCGGGCTCCGCGTACAGCAGCGAACGAAGCCACACGGTGTGACCCTCACGAGAAAGAGCGCGGTATTCGAAATCGTGGTCGCCGGGAACTTTGGAAGCGGCGTCAAACGCATCCAGTACCGCCGCGCGATCGTCGGGGTGAACGTGATCGATGAAGAAATCGGGTGCGCTCAGCCACCGTTCGCGCTGGTAGCCCAGCAGCCGTTCGGCGCGATCGCTCACAAACGTCACGCGACGGGCGTCCGTATCGGCCTCCCACACGATCGCCTCCAGGCTGCGAAGGAAACCGCGCAGATGAGCTTCCGCCGTCCGGCGAGCCAAGCTCATCTCATGGCTCGGCCGGCCCTCCCCGGGCAGCGGCTGGCCCAACGGAAAGCCCGCTGGAAACGCCTCCTGGCTCAAGCGCGCTCCCCACCTTGTGCGTTCATCGCTCCCCCAGCCCTCGCCCAGACCTTCGACTCGGCTCGGTGATCTCCCGCAACTTGCCCCCCGGCAGGCGCAGACAAGGCAACCGTACCCGGTAGGAGGGCCGCTCGGCTAGTGGGTGCTTGCTTGGCAGGAGTTAGGCAGCGTTAGAAAATAAGAGAGTTAGTTCTTCTTCCGAGTACGCGGCACAATGGTGTAGTTCCAGTCGCCGTGGAAGTCATCGGGTCGCAGGTCGATCTTTGCCATCTGCTCGGCCGTGACCTCGCGTCCTTTGGGATATTCGCCGGTGTCGAGCGCTGCTCGCACACGCAGGCCGGTGCGCGTGGTGGTCGCGCCGATGAGTTGCACGATCACTGCGAGGCTCACCAGGGGCCGGCCGCGCCAGTTCTTGGTGATGAACGAGAACAGCCGGTGTTCGATCTTGTTCCACTTCGACGTTCCGGGTGGAAAGTGGCAGACACTGATGGTGAGGCCGGAGCGGTCGGCGAAGCGTTGCAACTCCCATTTCCACAGTCGCGACCGCGCGCCGTTGGATCCGCCTGCGTCGGCGGTGATCAGCAGCGATCGCGCTTTAGGGTAGGCGGCGCGGCCCATCTTCGCCCACCAGCGCCCGATCGTGCGTACCGCGAAGCTGGCGGTGTCGTGGTCGATGCCGACCGAAACCCACCCGGTGTTTCGCGTCAGGTCGTAGACGCCATAGGGGATCGCCTTGCCCTCCTCAGGGATCAGAAAGTCGTGCACACGCACGCGTTCGGGCATCCACGCCGGCCGCCACTGCCGACCTGCGTTTTTGAAATCCCCGACCAGCTCCTTCTTCTTGGTGTCCACCGAGATCACCGGCTGGCGGCGGCGTTGGTGAGCGATGACGGCGCGGTTGATGTGCTCGAACTGGGCGTTCCGATCCGGATGCGCCGAACCCTCTTTGGTCTTGCGATTGGACTGCAACGAAAACCCCATCTCAGCCAACAACTCGGCCACCACCGGATAGCTTACGGTGTGGCCCTTGCGCCCGAGTTCGGCGGCGAGCGTGCGCACGCTCTTGGCGGTCCAGCGCAGCCGCGACATCGGATCCCCCCGCGCCCCCGGATCCACCAGGGCCTCCAAATCGGTCCGCAACGTTGGATCCTTGTCCACCAGCCGGCGGCGTCCCCCACCCGGACGCCTAATCCGGGACGGATCCCCCGATCGCGGCCGACCCAGTTCGGCGACTCCGCGCGCGATCGTGCTCCGCGCCATCCCCGTCGCCCGATGCACCTTGGCGATCCCGCCGCGACCAAGCGAGCGGGCTTCCGCAGCGAAAACGAGCCGGCGACTCCGCTCGTCCAGAGCAGAGCCCAGCACGGTCAGCTTGCGCTTCAGATCTCGCGCATCAATCGACGCCGGTGAGGCCATCGGCGCTCATGATAAACCACCCTAGAGCATTTATTTGCTAACGCTGCCTTAGG
>JBKKBA010000460.1:0-9114 GCA_046714275.1 Actinomycetota bacterium | reverse complement strand
GGCACGGGCTGACGCCGCGCACCTCCTTGGGGCAGCATTTCCTGGTTGACCCCAACACCATCGAGCGGGTCGTGGCGTTGGCCGGGGTCCGGCCGGGCGACCAGGTGCTGGAGGTCGGCGCCGGACTGGGGACCCTGACGATCGCGCTGCAAGCCGCCGGCGCCCGCGTGATCGCGATCGAGCAAGATCGCGGCCTTGCCCCGGCTCTGGACGAAGTGCTGCTGGGTCGTGATCGGGTGCAGGTGGTGTGGGGCGATGTGATGGGCGTGGATCTGAACAAGCTTCTGCGCGGGCGGGAGACGAAGCTGGTGTCCAACCTGCCGTATCACGTTGCCGTGCCGCTGCTGATCCACATTCTTGAAGACGTGCCGAAGATCGTGTCGTGCACCGTCATGGTGCAGAAGGAGGTCGGCGACCGGTTGGTTGCCGCGCCGGGCACCGATCCGTACGGAGGGGTGTCGGCGAAGATCGCGTACCTGGCGGAGGCCGGCGTGGTGTCCAAGATCTCGCGCCGCGTGTTCTTCCCCGAGCCGGCCGTCGAGTCGGTCGTTGTGTCGCTGCACCGCCGGGCCAAGCCGCCGGTCGCCGGGATGAAGGACCGGATCTTCGGGATCATCGACGCGGGTTTCGCGCAGCGGCGCAAGACGATCCGCGCCGCGCTTCGCAACGCGGGATTGGATGCGGGTCGTATCGAAGAGGCGCTGGAAGCTGCGGGCGTCGCCGGCGAGACGCGCGCCGAGCGGCTGAGCCTGACCGACTTCGCGGCGCTGGCGCAACGCCTGCGGGTGCCGCGCCGATGAGGATCGACGCGCCGGCGAAGATCAACCTGTTTCTGTCGGTCGGGCCGCGCCGGCCCGACGGCAATCACGAGATCCAGACGATCTTTCAATCCGTCTCTTTGCTCGACACGCTGACGCTGTCGGCCCTTCCGTCCGGGCTGACGTTGGACGTGGAGCCGGCAGGGTCGGCTCCCGAGGACGAGTCGAACTTGGTCGTGCGAGCGGTTCGCGCGCTCTGGGCGGCAACCGGCCGGACGCCCGGTGTCGCCATCACGCTGACGAAGGCGATCCCGGCTGCGGCCGGGATGGGCGGAGGGTCCGCCGACGCCGCCGGGGCACTGGTTGCGCTGAACACGCTGTGGGATGCGGGACTGTCACGCAAGGCGCTTGAGAAGATCGGTTCCGCGATCGGAGCCGATGTCCCGTTCTGCGTTCGCGGTGGAACCGCGGCGGGCCGGGGGCGCGGGGAGGTACTGTCTCCGTTGCCGGTGCGAAGCCCGCTGTGGTGGGTGATCGCGGTTCCGGATCTGTCGCTGTCCACCGCCGCGGTCTACGAAGCGTTCGACCGGATCACGGTGACACCCGCGCTGGAAGATCCGTTCGACATCGTGGACGCGCTGGCTCGCGGCGACCTTGCGGCGATCGCGGGATCGTTGCGCAACGACTTGGAAGCGCCGGCGCTGTCGCTGGCGCCATCGATGGGATCCGCGCGGCAGACGCTGGTTTCGGCCGGCGCGCTTGCGGCCGTGATGAGCGGCAGTGGACCGGCGTGGGTGGCGCTGTGCCGCGACCGGGAGCACGCCGATGAAGTCGCCCAGGCTGTGCGAAGCGCCTTTGCGTTCGTTGCCGTGGTGTCGTCGTTGGAGCACGGCCCCCGCATCGCGTCGCAAGAGTAACGAAACCCTATTCCTGTCCTACTCTCGAGGTAGCGTGGTCGTTGCCTTCCCCTGTGCGTGAAAGGGGAGCCATGAGTTGCGACCGGCACCAGAAGATGAAAGCAGTTGCCGTCCAGATGCGCCGTGCGGGCGCGACGTATGAGGCGATTCAGAAGGAGGTTGGTGTAGGGCGTGGCACGCTTTCAAGGTGGCTTCACAAGGCGGGGGTGACGCGGACGCGAAAGAGCTCGCCCGGCATGAAGCACAAGGCGCTCTCCTTGCGGCGACAGGGAACGTCCTACGACGACATCGAACGGGAGTTGGGCGTGCCCAAGAGCACTCTTTCGAGCTGGCTGAAGGACGAGCCTCTGACGGAAGAGCAGCGGCGGTTGCTGGAGGCACATGTTCGCGGCAACCCTCGACGTGCCGCGGCCGTCAAAGCGCAGGCTCAGGTTCGACGCCAATCCCTCTCCGACCAGGCAGCCCAGCAGATCGGCGCGCTGTCGTCTCGGGAGCTTTTTCTGGCCGGTGTCGTCTTGTACTGGGCCGAAGGCACCAAGGCGAAACCTTGGCGGACCCAGGCTCGCGTGACCCTGGTGAACTCCGATGCGGATGTCGTGCGATTGTTCCTTGCCTGGCTGGAGCTGGTTGGGGTGGGCAGGGAGGGCGTTGTGTTCCGCTTGCAGATTCACGAGGCCGCCGATATCGATAGGGCGGAACGGTACTGGGCTCAGGTCGCCGGTGTGGATCCCGGCGTGTTTCGACGGGCCACGTTGAAGCGGCACAATCCCCGGACCCCGCGAAGGAATACCGGGGACGCCTATTATGGATGTCTTACAATGTCGGTTCGGTGTTCCACGGAGCTCTACTGGAATATCGACGGATGGTTCAAAGGAATCGCATCTCAGATGGGACGTCGTCCAAAGGCAGGACACCGGACTTTGGCTCCGGGAATGTTGGTTCGATCCCAACCGTCCCAGCAAGGAAACCCAAGTCTGTTTTGAAAGCAGGCCATGTCTGGGTCGGGAGGAAGCCTGAAGGACGACCGTGGGACCCGTGATCAGCGGCCGCTGGCGGTTGTGGTGCTGGCGGCCGGGGAATCCAAGCGCTTCAAGTCGCGCACCCCGAAAGTTCTCCACGATCTCTGCGGCCTTCCGCTGATCGCTCACGTGCTCGGCGCGGTCGGCCGCCTGGCTCCGGTCAAGACGATCCTGGTGGTCGGCCCCGACGGCGACGCCGTCCAGGCGGCGGTCAAGCCGATCGCCGCAAGGTCCGTCCGCTTCGCCGTCCAGGAGCGCCGGCTGGGCACGGCCGACGCGGCCCGCACCGGCGACGAAGCGCTGGGCCCTCGCTTCAAAGGTGACGTACTGGTCACTCCCGGCGACACGCCGCTGCTGGACCCGGCGACGCTCACATCGCTCGTCCAGCATCATCGAGCCACACACGCGGCCGTCACCTTGCTGACCGCGCACTACGACGATCCCCAAGGCTACGGTCGCATCGTTCGGGATCCCGACGGCGGTGTGTCCCGCATTGTCGAAGATGCCGACGCGACCGTTGCGGAGCGGGCGATCACCGAAGGCAATGCCGGCGTCTACGTCTTCGACCGGTCGGCGCTGCAGTCGGCCCTCACCAAGGTCGAGGCCGCCAACCGCCAGGGCGAGCTGTACCTGACCGACGTGATCCAGATCTTGCGTGACAAGGGGGAGCGCATCGAAGCGTTCGTCGCTCCCGACGAGTTGCAGACCATGGGCATCAACGATCGCGCTCAGCTTGCCGAAGCGGCGCGGATCGTGCGCGGGGCGATCGCAACGCGGCTGATGCGCGACGGGGTGACGATCGAGGATCCGGCGACGACGTATGTGGATGCGACGGTCAAGGTCGGCCGCGACACGATCATCCGGCCGATGACGTTCCTGCGCGGCGCGACCGTCGTCGGGGAATCGTGTCAGATCGGTCCGAACGTTCAAATCGAAGACTCCGTAATCGGGAACGGCGTCACGATCTCCAATGCGGTGGCTCGCCAGGTCCGGCTGAAGGACGGGGCGACTGTCGGCCCGTACGCCAGCCTGCGGCCCGGCACGGAGTTGCAGGCGAAGGCCAAGGCGGGAACGTTTGTCGAGATCAAGGGCAGCACCGTCGGCAAAGGCAGCAAGGTCCCCCACTTGTCCTACATCGGGGACGCGACGATCGGGCGCGACGTCAACGTGGGCGCCGGAACGATCACGTGTAACTACGACGGTGAGACGCGCATCAAGTCCAGGACGGTGATCGGCGACGAGGTCCTCATCGGCTCGGATACGATGCTGATAGCGCCGGTCCGGCTGGGCAAGGGGGCCGTGACCGGAGCTGGCTCGGTGGTTACCAGAGACGTCAAGCCGAACCAGGTAGTGGTAGGGGCGCCGGCGTCGCCGAAGCGAAGCCGCAAGCCCCGTGCGAAGAAAGGACATTGAGAACGTGGGCGAACTGGATGTCACTCCCCGCAAGCGGTTAGTGCTGGTCGGTGGGCGATCACACCCCGACTTGGCGCGCGAGATCGCCGAACATTTGGGGATCGAGCTGGCCGGCGTTGAGATCGCCGACTTCGCCAACGGCGAGGTCTACGTCCGCTATACCGAGAACATCCGGGGAGCCGACGTGTTCATCCTGCAGACGCACTCCGGAAACATCAACCAATCGATCATGGAGCAATTGATCATGATCGACGCGGCGAAGCGGGCCAGCGCCAAGCGGATCAGCGCCGTCGTCCCGTTCTTCGGCTACGCGCGTCAGGACAAGAAGTCCCGCGGCCGTGAGCCGATCACCGCGCGATTGATCGCCGATCTGCTGACCGCGGCCGGCGTAGACCGCCTGCTGAGCGTGGACCTTCACACCGCGCAGATCCAAGGATTCTTCGACGCACCCGTGGACCACCTCACCTCGATGCCGATCCTGGTCGGCCACCTGCACGACAAGTACGGGTCCGACATCACCGTCGTCTCACCCGATGCCGGCCGCGTGCGCGTAGCGGAGAAGTTCGCCAGTCACCTGAATGCGCCGCTGGCGATCCTGCACAAACGCCGTCGCACCGAGGTTCGCAATGTCTCGGAAACGCTGGAGGTTGTCGGTGATGTGAAAGGTCGCCGCTGCGTGCTGGTGGACGACATGATCGACACCGCCGGAACGATCTGCGGCGGCGCGGAGGCTTTGATGAAGTTCGGCGCCGAAGAGGTGCACGCCGAGGCGACGCACGCCGTTCTTTCGGACCCGGCGATCGATCGCATCAAGAACGCTCCCATCAAAGAGCTGGTCGTGACCAACACGGTCCCGCTTCCCGAAGACCGCCGGCTGGACAAGATCACGGTTCTATCCATCGCTCCGATCATCGCCGACACCATCCGAGCCGTCTTCCGGGACGAGTCTGTGAGCGAGATCTTCCAAGGGGAGAACTAGAGGCGAGCCAGGAGCGCGCGCAGTCGCGCTGCGCGCAAAGGGGGGGAGTGTCGTGGACGCATACGTTTTTGTCCGTGGAGCGAGCGGTGAGACGATGCAGCAACTTGAGAGCCTGGTGCGGGACGAATCATCGCTGGTGCGCTTCGTGGCCGGAATCACCGGAACCTTCGATGCGCTGGTGGCGGTGCAGGCGCCCGATTTCTTTGAGCTAGAACGCACCGTCAAGGACGAGATCCGGAGCGCAGGCGGACAATCGACCGAGACGGCGGTCGCGCTGCTGTGGATCGGACCGCCGCTCCCCATGCCAAAGTGGAAGCCGGCCCGGCCCTACGAGGCCTTCGTGCAATGCCGCGTCGATCCGGGCCGCGCCCAGGACGTCGCGCAGGGCCTGTCGCGGCTGCAGGGTGCGCTGGGCGTCGCCATGGTCGCCGGTTCGTTCGACCTGCTTTTCGAGTTGGGAGCCGACTCTTTCGAGGAGCTTTCCCGCGCCTTGATGCAGATGCACGAGGTCGAAGGGCTTCGCTGGACGCGCACCAGCCTTGCGGCCTTCCCAGCAGATCCATCGACGGCGTAGCGGAGTGGGAACGGTGTGACGCGTCGCCCGCAGCCTGCCGAGCGAAAACTGGTCACGCTGCTGTTTGCCGATCTCACAGGTTTCACCGCGCTGTGTGAAACGCTGGACCCCGAAGACGTCACCGAGTTCTTGCTGCCGGCGATGAGCCAATTGGGCGCCGTCGTGGAATCCTTCGGCGGCACCGTCGTGCAGTTCTCCGGGGACGGGTTCTTCGCCGCCTTCGGCGCTCCCGCCGCGTATGAAGACCACGCCGAGCGAGCGGTGCGGGCGGCCCTGGCGGTTCGGGACCGCGCCCGCGAACTGGGTCGTGCCGGCAGCCTTCGGCTCCCCGATGTCCATGCCGGCGTGGACACCGGGGAAGTTTTCGTCGCGCCGTCGGATGATCGCGCCGGCTTCACGCTCTACGGCGATGCCGTCAACGTTGCCTCCCGGCTGTGCTCGGCGGCTCGCTCGGGCAGCGTCCTAGTCGGCCCGCAGGCACGCACCCTGGCCGGCGACAGCATTGTCTACGGACCTCTGCGACGCCGGCGGATCAAGGGGAAGAGCGAGCCGATGGTTGTCGCGCAAGCCATGGGTGTTCGCGGTGATCCGGGGCCGCGGATCGGCGCTGCGTCGGCCGTTTTCGTCGGGCGCGACGGCGCGCTGAGCTTTCTGCAGGAGCGCCTTGCCGAAACGGCGCGGTCGGGTCGCAGTGGGGTGGTGCTGGTGACCGGCGACGCCGGCATCGGCAAGTCGCGTCTGGCATCGGAGTTTCGAGCGCGGTGCGGCGCCGATGTGCTGGCGGGCCGGTGCTCGCCCTACGGCGCCCGGCTTCCGCTGGCCGCCCTTGCCGGCGCCATCGCCGATCGCACCGGCGCGAAGCCGGGCCGCGGCGCCGGCAAAGCCGTGACGGCCTTCGCCGCGACGCTGGCTTCCGGCCCGGCGACGAAAACTTTGGCTCGAAAAATTGCTTTGCTTTGCGGCATCGACGAACCGGATCGCGCGACGCTGCCGGTGGCCGATGCCGTGTCCGTCGCCCGCGACGTGCTGGAAAGCCTGGCGCGCAGGTCCCCGGTGCTGGTGCTCTTAGACGACGTCCACTGGGCAGACCAGGATCTGTCGCACCTGCTGGCATCCATTGCGGCCGAGCCATGGAGCGCGCCCGTGCTCTTCGCCGGATTCTCTCGCCCCGACCCGGCGCGCTTCCCGGCCGGCGCGGACCTTCTGGCTTTGGATGTGCTTCCCGACGACGGCATGCGGGTGATCATCAACGACCGCCTGCAGCCCTCCGTTGATCGCTCCGTCGCCGATCGCCTGATTCTGCAAGCCGGCGGCAATCCGCTGTTTCTAGAGGAAAGCCTGGCGATGCTTCTGGAATCGGGGGCGCTGAGGATCGACGGCGATCGATGGAGGGTCGCCGACGCCGGGGCCTTCGACCGAGTGCCGGTTACGCTGCGGTCGCTGATCACCGCGCGTATCGACGGCCTGGACGCCGGCTCCAAGCGTGTTCTGCAGGCGGCGGCGACCTGCGGGCGGGTCACCTGGGATCTGCTGCTGCGCGAGCTGGACGGCGAGGATCCGGATGCGCCGGCAAGGCTGGAGGATCGGGGACTGCTTCGCCGCCGCCCGCACTCACGCATCGACGGCGCGGTCGAATACGAGTTCAAGCACATTCTCATCCGCGATGTCGCCGAGCGATCCGTGCCCAGACGCCGGCGAGCGGTTCTGCACGCGCGGATCGCGGACTGGCTCTGCAAGGTCTTCACCGGACGCACCGGGGAACCCGTCGATCTGATCGCCCACCAGTACGAGCAGGCGTGGCGGTTGGGCGGAAACAGCGACCTGGCTCCGCGCGCCGTGGAGTACCTGACGCGATCTGGAGATCAGGCGTTTCGTCATCAGGCGCGGCTGGCCGGCTCGATCTATGGGCGAGCGGTCGAGATCGCGGCCGCCGCTCGCGTGTCGCCGGACCTTCATGCCGACGCCGTGGCCGGGCTTGCGGAAGCTCACCTGGAACAGGGGCGTCATGCGCAAGCCCGCGCGTGCGCGTCTCGCGCGCGAACCCTGGCGGCCCGCGCCGGGCGCAGCGATATCGTCGCGCGCGCGTTGATGACGCAGGGAGGCAGCCATTCCGACGTCGGTCAGGTTCGCCAAGCGCGCGCGCTTCTGGAGCAGGCCCGGGCGATGTTTGGGGAATCCGGCGATCGACGGGGTGAAGCCGCCGCGCTGCTGCGGCTGGCGCCGACGTACCGGCTGAACCAGATGACGCAGTGCATCTTGGTGCTGGAGGAAAGCCGCGTGGCGGCGGTCGCCGCCGGCGATCACTGGATTCGCGCGCAGGCCGCGCAAGATCTGGCGTACTTGCTGTCGGCGGTCGGCGGCCGTGAGTTCCGCGCGCGCTTCGGCGAAGCAACGCGGCTGATCGGCGACGATGCCAACGTTCGGCTGCGCGCCTCGTTGCTGCGCACGGCCGCCTACCGGTCGCTGCTGTCGGGCAACTTTGCCGATGCCGCCCAGCAATCGCGACGCGCGCACGAACTTGCCGCCGAAGCGGGGGCGCTGAGCATCCAAGCCGACTCGCTTCTGGTCGAGTCATTCGCGCTGACCGCGACGGGTCCCCCGCAGCCCGCCGTGGAGGCCGGGCGGAGAATTCGGCCGCTTGCGGCGAAGCTGGGGTCGCCGGGCCTGCGCGCGCTCGCGCTGATCACCGAAGTTCGCCCGGCACTCCGCTTGGGACGTCCCGCTTTTGCGGCCTCGCGGATCGCGGCCGCCCGGACGATCCTGACCGCGCACCAGCCGATTCAACTGGTCGAAGCGGATCTGGCCGAAGCGTCGCTTGCCCTGGAGCGCGCGGCGTGGCGTTCGGTGCACCCGCACGCGAATCACGCCGCTCGTCGCGCATCCGCGATCGGATTCACCGCGTATGCCGCGATGGGTCCGCTGGCGTCCGGCCGAGCCTTCCTGGGAGCCGCCGACTACAAGCGCGCGATCGCCGCACTCCAGAAGGCGGCCCACCTGGCCGGCCGCGCCGACGCATACGGGTCGGCGGCGCTCGCTCGCGCCTGCATCCGGCAAGCCCGCCTGCTGACCGCCGGGCCAACGCCGGGCAATCAAGCGGAGCGCGGGACCGGCGGCGATGCTTGCGAGCTTGAAGCCGTCGGGGCCGAGAACCGGGGGCTTCTCGCCGCTCGCGCGGGCCAAACCCGGGAAGCGGCGACCGGCTTCGCGGACGCGGTAGCAGCCTGGCGAACCCTCGGCACCACCGCGTGGCTTGCTCGCGCCTTGGTCTTTGAAGCGTCCGTTCGCCCCGATGCCTCCCCGGCGCTGCTGAACGAGGCCCGTGAGGTCCTTGCCGCGGTGCGGGCCCCCGCCGAAGCGCGCCGCGCCCTGCTGAAGGCCGGTCCCTGGTAGTTCCTTTTCTGCATCGCTTCCTGTGAAACGGCGAAGGCCCCACAGTGACCAGGGGCCATCCCTT
>JBKKBA010000459.1:0-6427 GCA_046714275.1 Actinomycetota bacterium | reverse complement strand
GCGTGCTTCCGGATCCGGAAGCCGCCACGCCGTTCGGCATCCCGAACGAGGTGAAGGTCTGGAGTCCGCCTCCGGGCAGGTCCCAGCGACGGACCGCATTCGTGGACGGAGTCAAGCGCACGATCTGATCTGCGAAGCCGCCGGCCGCAGCGGCCGCCGTGTAGACGTTGCCGGATGAGTCGATGTCGAGCCAGTACGGACTGTTTCCCAGTGCCCAGGTGCGAACTGCGTTCGTCGCTGGGTTCAACTCGCTGATGGACTGCGCGTAGAACTGGGCGACGTAGATGAGCCCCGTGGACTGATTCACGCGAACGCCCAGGTTGTTGGAGCTGAAAACGAATCTCCGGAAGTTGTCGCTGTTCTTGAAGTTCACGTACAAGCCGTACGCGGAGTTGCCCTGAACCGTGGACCAGGTGTCACCGGGCTCGAACGTGGCCGTCCCGCCGGTCAGCACCGGCGCGCGGCGGTTGACGTCGATGGCGCCCTGGAAGCCGCCGGTCACTCGGTAGGTCTTGAAGTCGTTGGTCGCCGGGTTCCAGTAAAGAGGACCGCAGTAGCCGAAGCCCGTGTTCTCCATGGAGGTCACCAGCGTCAGCGGACTGCCGGCGGTTGCGACGTGGCCGGTGACGCCCTCGATGTCCTCGATGGTCTCGTGGGGGTCGAAGCCCCCGATCACGGGGTCGGCCCCGATGTTCCAGTATTTGATCGTGGCGTGCGGCGATCCGTGGGTCGCCGGGCTGGGCGTGGCGGCCAGCGCGGCCACCATGGCAACGACTGAGATCAGGGCCAAGCGCTTGCGCGAAACTCGCATGAATCTTTCCCCCTTTCGAGGCTCTGGCAGCCTCTGTGGCCCGGGTTCTGTTCGCGTGATGTGGGGCTTTAGGCGCACGCAAATCAGATCGGGCAGTAATCCTCAAGGGGTATTTCAGTCTGGAAGCGACGAATCCTTCTTTTCGGGCAAAAAGATCCGGACGGGGAAACGCAGGAAAGCCGGGATTTGGCGTAGAAGGGACCGCGGAGTGGTTCGGATTCGGGGGATGGGAATTTGAACAAGGCGTGGAAGGCAGCGGCGATCTGCACGTTTGTTATGGGGGCCTTTCCTCTGCCCCTCCGCGCGGCGGAGGGTATTCGAGCGGCGTTTCCGGCGGACCCTGCCCCGGCTGTTCGGGCAGCTCCTGCCGTTTCGGGCACCCGCCTGGTGTGGCAGCAGTGGGTTGACGGTAGTTGGGACGTGCTGATTCGTGACGCGGTCGGTGTTGTGTCGGTCGTGGCGGGAGGCCCCGGGGACCAGGTCGCGCCGGCGATCGACGGCCCGCGCGTGGTCTGGCAGGACCGTCGCTCGGGCGACTGGGATGTCTACGCCCGGGATCTAGTGACGGGCACCGAGTCGGTGGTAGCCGGGGGGGCCTCCGATCAGCAGTCCCCGGCGATCTCGGGGACTCGCGTGGTCTGGCAGGACTTTCGCAACGGCAACTGGGATGTCTTCATGCGGGACCTGGCGGACGGGTCGCTCTCCCCCATTGTGCTGGAGGGTCACGATCAAACGGCGCCCAGCATCGCCGGTCCGCGCATCGTGTGGGAGGACACCCGCCGCGGCGGAATGGACATCTACATCAAGGACCTTGACACAGGGTGCGAATCCGCGGTGTCCATCAATCCGGCGACCCAGCGGTCGCCGTCGATCTGGGGCGATCGGATCGTGTGGAGCGACGACCGAAGCGGAGTTGAAGCTATTCGCATGCTGGTGCTGACGTCGCAGGCCGAGACTGTTGTATCCGCGTCGGGCGCGACTCAGACCGATCCCGTTATCGCTGGGGCTCGCATCGCCTGGACGGACGTTCGCAACGGACTGCCCGGCGTACGTGTGCTCGATCTCACCGCGGGATCCGAAACGATCTTCGGTGACGGCGTGGCCCCCCAGTCGGCCGCTGCGATCTCCGACGTTCGCGTGGCCTGGGCGGAGCAGCGTCAGGGAGCGCCGGACGTTTGGTGGTCCGAGATGGGTGCCCCCAAGGTGGCGCTCACGCGACCCGGAACCTTGATCACCGCACAAGACATCGCCGCACCGGTCCCCGCCGTGCCGGATCAGTCCCGCGTCGTCGCCGGCACCACGGTCACGTTTGAGGCAACCGCGTCGGACGCCGAGACGTCGATCGCCACCGTGGCGTTCCTGATCGACGGCGCGACGGTATGCGCGTCGCAGTCGGCGCCCTACCGGTGCACGTGGAGCGTCGATCCGGGCGCGCACACGCTTGAGGCGACGGCGACGGACGCCGCCGGAAACAGTCGCACGGCTGCCGTTCAGCTTCTGGCGCTGTAGACCGGGTTCGCTACCCGGCTCCGTCGGTTTTGGCTCGCGCCGTCGCCAGAGAGCCGATTCCCTCGCCCAACGTCAGGCCAACCTCGTTGTCGTAGCGTGCGTGAATTCCTCCGTACAAACGGCTGTTTGCGGCCTCCGTGGCAAGCGCGCGGAATGTCGCCGCCTGGTCGGGGAAGAAATCCTGCAGCACCTTGGCGCTCGCTGCGGAGAAGGTCGAGTGGCCCGAGACATATCCCGGGAACGGCGGAGTCCCGATGAACGACGTCCAGGTCGGGTCCCAACGCCGGCGGATCGTGGTGACCGGCCGGTCCCACCAGTACGCGTATTTGGCGTCCCAGGCGGCGATTGCCGCATCCGCAAGGGCGGCGCCGACGTAGGCCAGCACCCGCGCGTGGCGCATCGTTCCTAAGTTGTGATCCGTCGCGGCCTTCGAGGCGATGCGCAGGTTCATGCCGGGGGGCGTTTCCGTTCCCGGCCCTCCGGCCCAGTACAAGGCGATTTCCTTCTGGCGAGCGGTGAGCGTGAGCGAAGTTTGATAAACGTCCATGGCCGCGGCGGTGTATTCGTCTCTGTCACACGCCGGCGGAGGGCCGGGGCGCAGCGCGCTGCCGGAGGCCAGCACCCAGGGACGCACCTTGCCCCACATCGGCTCGGCCGGCGGATACGCATAGGCGGGAGGTGTTGGCGACCAGTTGCACCTGCCGGTTATGCGACCGGAGCCATCCCAGGCGGCGTTCCAGCCGTCGTCGGAGCGTGAGCCCAGGACGCGCTCGGCAACCTTCTTGCCCAGGGCGAGCCCCGCAGCGACGTCGTTTTGATAGTTGGCGCCGGCCGCTACTCTGCTGAGCCCGGCCTGCCAGGCCAAGTCGTTGAACGAGTTCGCCGGCTCCTCGGGGAAGAACGTCGCAAGCATCATGGAGGCGACGCCGGCCACGGTCGCGTGCTCGCTGGGATACGACGGAGCGTCGGCGGCCGGTCCTTCAACTATGATCGTTGGATCCAGGTCGGCGGGAGCCGGCCGGAGGTAGCAGTACTTGGCATTCCAGGCCGCGATCAGCGCGTCTTCCATTGCCGTCTGGAACATCGCGATCTGCCGCGAGTAGCGTGGTGGGTTTCGGTCGGACTTCGTTGAGTACTTCTTGATCATCCCCAGGAACACCTCGGTCCACGGGGCGCCGGCGGCGCCGTCTCCCCACCGGTGGATGGTTTCGACGGTGGAGGCGTCGCGGGTAGCGGCAGCGACCTTTACAAACGCCAACTCCAGCGCAGTCTGGGCGCTGGCTGTGGCCGGTGGAGCGGCTACCGGCACGGCGTCCGGCTGCACCAGCCAGGGCTTCCAGCTTCCCGCGTTGGGTTCTTCGGTGAACTGCACGATCCCCGAGCTCTCTAGGGCGACGGCCACCGGGTCGGTCGGCTCACAGGCGGCAGCCCGGCCGGGAAAAGCCACCAGCATCGGGAAAGCCAAAGCGCACACCAGCAGAGTCGTGGGCCAGAATCGAGAAGAAATCCGAGTTTTCATCACAAGTTCCCCCCTTTCGAGGGGAAATACGACGTCTGGAAGGTCTTCCCCTGCCGGACTTGACGGATTTGTTCAGAATTGTGGCCCCGACCGCGGTGAGTGGGCGCCGCCGACACGATCCGTCACGCTCCGGCAGATCGGGGATCTTGACCTGAGGTTTGGGGGCTCAACCCCGACGGGTCTGCAGAATCGGCGCGGAAACCGCGCCGAAATTGACCACCCGTCGAGTCGAAAGGAGCGGTGGCGGTGCGCTGGTTCGGTTACGTACAGGAACCGGTCCGTGCGGCATGGGACGAGCTCGGCGTTCCCGGCGGCATCGTGCCCGTCGAGGTGTAGGTCGCGACATCACACGGTGGAGACGATGGGATTCGAACCCACGACCCCCGGCTTGCAAAGCCGGTGCTCTACCAACTGAGCTACGTCCCCGAGCGTCCGGCGCCCTTAGCAGGGGGAGTTTACCGGAGGTGCGGGCGGAGGCAGCCGGTCCCCTCTTTCGGTTCCGGGTTGGCTGCGACGGTCTGATGTGGAAATCATGCCGGGCTCTCGGCCCCATGTACTGAGAACCCAACCGCGTTCGCCGCCATGGCGAGCTCCTCGTCGTGAGTCGCAAGAACGATCCCCTCGAACTCGTCGCGAACAAGCATGGCGCTGGCCAAATGAATCGCGTCGAGTGACCCGAGCAGCGTTGGGAAAGGCTCCGTAGCTCGGTCAAGAACGTGTCGGTCGATTGCTACAAGATGAAACGAATCGATTGCCTCTAGTACCGCGGCACGCCGGTTCGCGACGACCTCATCTCTCAACCCAAGCCGAATCCGGGCCCGGTCGATCGTTCGAAGAGACTCCAGCCGAATGAGTTCGCTCGACACCGCGTTGTCGATCTTCGGCCAGATCTTCAGCTTGCCCGGTTCCCCCAGGACGACCCGCAGGAGCGCAGATGAGTCCACATACACGTTCATCTCTGCTGCCGCTCCTCCAGGAGCAACTCGGTTGAGCTGGTTTTCCAGTGAACCGGCGCGTAGCGCTTGTTGCGTATCGCTCGGAATGGGCGAGCGGGAGGGAGGACGCGAACGCGTCCCTTGGTGTGGCTGTGGGGAATGATCCGTGCGATCGGACGATCCCGATCCGTGACGACGAGTTCGGCGCCACCCTCCACGCGACGGAGGTGCTCGGAAAGGTGATTCTTCAGCTCGGCGATCTTGACCCGGATCATGGCTATATCAAGCCACATCTAGCTATGTAAGTCAATGCGGTGGCCGGGGAGGGTGGGGTCTTAGGGGGCAGACGCTTGGGAGTCTTCTTCGACGAGCGCCAGGGTCGCTTCCGGAACGACGATTAGGGCGATCTCCGCTACCCGAGCCCGTGTTCCATAGCGGATCAAGGTGTTGGCGGCCGCCGCTGCGGCCTCCCGGTGGACGAATCGGTAGAGGTATTCATCGCCCCGGTCGGAAGGCACGATCAGCAGCCAGCGGGCATCGGCAGGCTCCGGCGGCTGCCAACCGGCGGCGGGCGCTGCGTTTGCCGACCGCTTCACGAGTTCCATTGGAGTCCTCCCGGTAGCTGTAAATCTGCTCCTGCACCGCCAGGGGGTGACCCGGGCCATGCGAAAGGGGACAGATCCGAAGGACCCGGTGTGAGAGCAGGACAACCCTCAGGGGGGCAAGCGGCGGTTCAAGGCTGACACTCCCACACCAGGACCAAACGGATTCTTTTGGTAACCCTCGGATCGAACCTAGGTCCCCCGCGTCACGGCAGCGTCACCAAAGGCCGGAATCTGGCAACAATTTATTTCAGATGACCAGTCGCAGCGGTGGCCGGCTTCCGCCCTCATCCCCGCCCTCGACGAACGATTGAAGCCTGTCGCGCACGATCGTGACAATCTCTTCCAGGCTCTTCGCAGCAGTAGTTACGGGTTCGGCCCGTGGGCTATCGCCGATTTGAACGATTCTGGCGCGCAGCGCATCTAAGGACTTCGGCTCGATCCAGAGGCGAAGGATGAGAACGCTGTTCCGGGATGAAAGGCTCATGGACGCAGTGTCGCGATGCAGCGTCACGCAAGCGTCAATTAGGGGCGAATCTGAAAGACCAGGTCGTGAAGCTCCTGCGGCGGCGTGCGGCCAAGCTCTTCCTGGAGCAGGGTTGCAAAGGACTCGTACTGGTGAATCGCCTCTGCCTGGTTGCCCTCGGCCAGGTACGCGCCGACCAGGGCTCGTTGCGCGCTCTCGCGCAGCGGTTCCCCGGCGACCGATGCCACACCGGCCTGCGTTGCTTCACTTAGGCGGCCCAGATGCGTCAGGCGGATGCACAGCGCGTCCAGCGCGTGCAGCCGCACCTGCCGGAAGCGCTCGCGTTCGACAATGACCCATTCCTCGTACCAGCCCGGCAACAGGTCCGACGACAACTGCGCGACGCCGTCATGAATCGGCTGCCACTCCTCGGGCGCCGTTATCAGTAACTCCGACAGTGCGTAGGCGTCGCGCAAGTCAACGACGACGTCCGAAGAAAGTTGAAGAAGATCGTCCGAGGTTTCGATGATCGCTGTGCTCAAGCGCCCCAGTCGCCAGAGAGCGGAGCGGACGCTGGCACCGGCT
>JBKKBA010000458.1:0-5360 GCA_046714275.1 Actinomycetota bacterium | reverse complement strand
CTCCAGGTGTGTCGAGCCGGTGAGCGCGACCTGCATCGTGTCGATGCCGGCGGCTTTCCACGCCTGATGCGCGGCGTTCTTTGGCGCCGGCGTGGACGACGTTGGCTGGGCGTTGAAGAAATACTCTGCGTTCTGGCCCATCGCCGGCACGCGCGGCGTGGCGCCGGCGCTCAGGTTATCCCACGCCACGATCGCGTCGACGCGTGTGTCGTAGGCCTGCACAATGGAGATGGCGCCTGCGCCCAGCGAGTGACCGGCAAGGCCGACGCGAGATAGGTCCACGATGCCGGAAAGCGGATTCGACGCAAGCGTGTTCGTTCCTGGGCGGTACCACGCGTACGGAGCGTCGGTGCTCGAGAAGAGAAAATCGAGCGCGTCCACCGTGCCGTTGACGAAATTCGCCGGCTGCTGGAAGGGCACGCCGGGACATGACGGCCTCTGCTCGGAAGCGCCCGGCGAGGCCGGCGGCGGGGTCTGTGTCGAGAAGCCGTCGCACCACAGGTTCCCTTGCGCGTCGTGACCGAACGTCTCGGACTCGCCTTGGCCTTGCACGTCGTAGGTGAGCACGACATAGCCCGCCTCGGCAAGGCCCTGCGCCGCCCAGAGGTAGAGATTCTGATAGCCCTGGATGCTTCCCGTGGTGATCACGACGGCCGGATACGGAGCGTTCATCGGCCGGCCGGTCACGGGATCGGGCGAGCCCGGGTTCGGCGCCCACAGGTTCGCCCGCAGTCGCGCCCCGTACCGGTTGAGGAATGCGAACTCATAGCGGACGCCGCGTCCCTGCTCCTCCCACGTTGTGCGGTATGGATCGGCCGTCGTGCCTCCGGGAACCACCTGCCCCAGCGTGACGATCGGACGTGCCGGCTGCTCGGCTTGCCTTCGTACATTCGTGAAATACGTCTGGGGCGTCTGCGTCCAGAACGTGACCCCGAAGGCGGGATTCGCGTACTCGTCCTCAAGGCGGCCGTGCGCATTCGCCATGTTCTGAAGATCGCGCATCTGCCATTCCATCGTGTTCGGCGCCGGGTCGGCCGGCGGCGACTCATTCGGATCTGTCGCGCGCGCCGGCAGGGCGAGCGAAGCGACGCTGAGGATGGCGGCGAAGAGATACAGACGATGGCGCATACGGTCTCCCTGGGAGGCGGTCGGTTTAGGGTTCGCCGCGTCGACGTCCGATCCTGCCGCCATGTGGCACTCATCCCAGGCCGTGGAAACCGAACACCCGTCTGCGGGTTTCCGCCGTAGCACGACGGGCGCCCTCGGCGGCCTGGTCGCGACGAGCATCCCCGATCTGAACCGGAGCGTCGTCGAAGTGTTCGGGGGGTTCTGGAGCGCCGTGCTGGCGCGCGATCTCGCGCCACTCGGGGGGCGTCTGGTCCGGCAGATCCACGCCGGCGATCTCGGCTGCGTAGATCGTCCACGCGCGCGGAACGACGGTGAAGATCTGATAGCCGCCTCCGCCGACGGCGACCCACTTGCCGCCGGTGACGGAGTGCGCCAGGTCGTGGAAGGACGCGGCAAGATGCCGGTACGTGCGCGTGGTGAGCGCCAGGTGCGCAAGCGGATCGGTGTCGTGGGTGTCGCACCCAAGCTGGGTCACCAGGACGCTCGGACGGAACGCCTCGATCAGCGGCGGGACGATCGCATCGAAGGCTTCCCGGTATGCGTCGTCGTGCGTCAGCGGAGGCAGCGCGACGTTGACGCTGCTGCCCTCGGCTCCGGTCTCGCCGGGAAAGCCCGTGCCGGGAAACAGAAACTCGCCGGACTCGTGCAGCGAGATGGTCAATACACGCGGATCGTCGTAGAAAACAGCCTGCACCCCGTCGCCGTGATGGACGTCAACGTCCACGTAGGCGATACGATCGTGACCCTGCCCCAGCAACCAGGCGATCGCGATCGCGGGATCGTCGTAGATGCAGAAGCCGCTGGCCCGCGCCACCATGGCATGGTGCAGCCCGCCGGCGGGGTTGAACGCGTGTTGGACGGTGCCGTCGTGAACCATCCGCGCGGCCGTCAGCGAGGCGCCGGCCACCAGCGCCGATGCGTCATGCATCCCCCGGAACGCGGGGTTGTCGCCGATGCCGATCCCCCAGCCGTAATTGCCGAACGGGCCGTCGCACGTCGCGCCGATGCGTTCCACCGCGTCGATGTAGGCGGGATCGTGGACCAACATGAGTTCGTCGCGTGTCGCCGGCGGCGGGCGGGTGAGCGCCACGTTCGGCGCGTCCAGCACCCCGCACACGCGGGCCAGCTCCATCGTGAGCTTGACGCGCACGGGCTTCAGCGGATGCTGCGGCCCGAAGTCGTAGGCCACCAGCCCCTCATCCCAAACAACCGCAACCCGCTCGCTCATCAGATCCAACAGTCGTCGATGTGGACAGAGGCAAAAGTTAGCGATCTAGTCGATGCCTTGGGCTTTTTGGATCTGGCCGGAGTAGTCGACGCTGACGGCTTTCCATTCGGTGAACTCGTCCAGGGCGGTCGGTCCGGCTTCGCGGTGACCGTTGCCGGTGGACTTCATGCCTCCGAAGGGAAGCTGCACCTCCGCGCCGATCGTCGGCGCGTTGATGTAGACGACGCCGAATTCCAGTTGCTCGATCGCTTTGAACGTGTTGGTGATGTCGTGGGTGTAGATCGCGCACGAAAGGCCGTACTGCGTCGAGTTGGCGACCTCGATCGCCTCGTCCAGCGATCCGATCTCGATGATGCCGGTCACCGGTCCGAAGATCTCTTCCTGTGCGATGCGCATGTCCGGCGTCATATCGCGGAAAACGGTCGGCGCGATGAAGTTCCCCTTGGCGTAGTCGCCGTCCTCCACCGGGTTTCCTCCGGTGAGCAGCTTGGCGCCCTCGCTCTGACCGACACCGATGTACTCCAGGATCCGGTCGCGCTGCTTGCGGTTGATCACCGACGCCAGGTCCGTGTCCGGGTCGGTACCGGGTCCGATCTTGTAGCGCTGAACGCGGGCGACCAGCCGCTCGGAATATTCGTCCAGGATCGAACCGTGCACGGCCATGCGGCTTGTTGCCGTACAGCGCTGTCCGGACGTGGCGAACGCTCCCCAGGCTCCTGCTTCGACGGCCAGGTCCAAGTCGGCATCCGGCATGACGATCAGGCAGTTCTTAGATCCCAGCTCCAGCGACACGCGCTTCATCATCTCGCCGCCGCGCGCGTTGATCTTGCGACCGACCTCAAGCGAACCGGTGAACGAGATGCACCGGACGTCCCCGTGCTCGACGACGGCCGCTCCGGCGGTTTCGCCGATGCCGGTCACCATGTTCAGCACGCCGTCCGGAAGCCCGGCCTGCTGGAACAGCTTCACCAGCTCGACGGCGCACGCCGGGGTGTCCTCCGCCGGCTTGAACACCACCGTGCATCCGGCGATCAGCGCGGGAAACAGCTTCCACGTCGGGATCGCGATCGGGAAGTTCCACGGCGTGATCAATCCGGCTACACCGATCGGGTGCCGCACCGTCATCGAGAACTTGTTCGGAAGCTCGCTGCGCGTCGTCACGCCGTACATCCGGCGTCCCTCGCCGACCATGTAGAAGGCAAAGTCGATGCCTTCCTGCACATCGCCGCGGGACTCGCGAAGCGTCTTGCCCATCTCGCGGCTCATGAGCTGGACCAGATCTTCCTTGCGCTCCTCCAGCATCAAGCCGACACGCAAGATGTAGTCGGCGCGCACCGGCGCCGGCGTCGCCACCCACTTCGGGTAAGCGGCCTTCGCCGCGGCGACCGCATCGCCGATGTCGCCGGCATCGCCGGACGAGCACAGACCCACCAAGTCGTCGGAGTTTGCCGGGTTCCGGTTCTCGAACGTCTGGCCGCTTTTGGCCGCAATCCATTTTCCGTCGATGAAGATGGTCTTCGGGTCGGTCGCCATCGCACTCACCTCGTCGCTGTTGTAGGTCTTGACGCGCGAATCCTACTCTCGGTAAGAGGGCTTGCGGCCGGCGAGCCTTAGGATCGGGGCAGAGTGATCCAGGTGACGCGCGCGGCGGCGCGAAGCGACCCGTCGTCGCCGTAGAGAGCCGACCCCGCCTGCCATTTGCGACCCTCTCGCCCCTGTGGCCAGGTGACGACAATGCAGCGCTCCCCGGGACGAATCGGGGCAGCAATGCGAGCCGCCATCCTGCCCAGCATTGCCACATCGCGAAGCGGCTCCAGCAGGTCGAAGGCCCACCAGCTTGGACAGTCCATTGCCGCCCAGAGGAACTCGGGTCGAACCCAACCGTCATCGCCGGCAAGTCCGGCCGCCGGGACCCAAGGGGCGGCCACAATCGAACGGCTGGGCATGGTCCCGGCAAACACCCGCAAACCGTCGCCCGGCTCCCGTGCCGGACCGCACACAAAGCACGTGGGAAATGGGTGCGGATCCGCCGGGCGGGCGACTGCCTCCGCTTCTTCAAAACCTGGGGGCGAAGGGGCTTCCAACTCCATGCGAACCGGCCGGGCTTCCGCAACCAGACGCTCGCCGTCGAAGACTGAAACGTTCCCATCATCGTCTCGCCGGACCCGCATCGGCGTGTCCAGAGGCGGGGGTACCCGCAGCGTCACCTCCGCTTCGAAATCCAGAAACGCCGCGACGGCGCCGCACGTGTAGCCACCGTTCCCCGACGCCGGCGGTCCGTTGAAGCGCGAAGAGATAACGATCTGTTCCGTCATAGAAACTTTGCCATCCGGACGGTGTCCACGTATCCCTCGGGAAACTTCACCCCGCGCCGTTCCACGCCTTCCACCTGGTAGCCCATCGACTCATACAGGGCCCGCGCGAAATCATTGTGGTCGTAGACGCCCAGCACGGCGCGCTCGACGCCGCCGGCGCGCGCCCACGCTTCGAACGCATCCATCAGCGCCCGGCCGACCCCCACTCCTCGGTAGAGTTCCGCCACCGTGATCCCAAGCTCGGCGTCTTGCCGGGTCACCGGCCGCTCGCCGCGCGCCGCGCCCAGCAGGCCCGCCACAACGCCCTCGACTTCAGCCACCAGCGTGATGCCGTCCCGGCCCAGTCCCAGCATTCGGCGGCGCCACTCCCGGACGCCCCACAGCTCGCCGGTGGTGGTCATGATCGTTCGCGGCCGCATCATGGTCGCTTCGCGCACGATCGCCAGGCATCCGGCAGCATCACCGCGCTGCGCCGGACGCGTCAGCCCGTCGCGACCGTCCTTGGTCGTGAACGGCCTCGCCGCCGCGCTACTCGTGGCCACCGGCAAGTTCGGTAGCCCGTCGGCATGCGGCGTCAATCGCGTTCAGGAAAGCGGCGCGGACTCCGGCGTTCTCAAGCTCGCGGATCGCGTTGATCGTCGTTCCACCCGGCGAGGTGACCAGCTCGCGCAGCTCGACCGGGTGCATCT
>JBKKBA010000457.1:0-3388 GCA_046714275.1 Actinomycetota bacterium | reverse complement strand
TCTTTAAGATGTCTTCCAGAACGAGAACACCAGTGTGCCTCAGGACGTTCATTCCTCATTCAAGGTTTTCGGTCGTTACTTGAGCGGCGAGAGTTGCATGGGCATCACGCTTCCGCCGGTCACCACCTACTGCGTGACGCAGCGTGAGGGTTTGGCCCGCACCACGACGACGCATTCCGACCAGCATGACGGGATCTTCATCCCCTACCCGGACGGAACCGTGCGCTTGGTTGTCGGCAACGACGGCGGCGTCTATACCCAGAAGATCGCCTCGGACGTCGATTACTCGAATGCGAACTGGGGCTTCGGCGCCAACTACGGATTCAACACGCTCCTTCCCTACGATGCCGTCCGTTCGCGGGACGGCACGTTCTGGATGGGTCTTCAGGACAACGGCGTCGCCAAGATCGTCGATATCGTCAAGGACGGCCGCGTCGTCGAGCGCCAGCGTCAGATCGCCAACAAGGGTGGAGACGGGTTCTTCATGGCCGTCCACCCCGACAAGGGCGAAATCGCCTACGGCGAATACGTCGGCGGCACGCTGGCATCCACGACCAACGGTGGCGCAACGTGGAGCGCGATGAGCCCGTCTTGGTGCGCGACGGCCGACACCTGCGCCGGAATCACGTCCGCGATGTTCTCGACGCCGTTCGTGATGGATCCGAAGGATCCGAATCACTTGATGATCGGCGGCAACGAGATCGTGTCCACGCTGGTCGGCGCCGGCACGTCCGCCACCAGTTGGAAGCCGCTGATCGACCTGGGGACGCACAGCAAACCCGGCGACCGCGAAGCCAAGCCGTCACCCACCGACCCCGTGAATCAGCAGACCGCGCTGGACCTCAACGGGGCGGCCGGGTACGTCGGCTTCTGCGGGCCGTGCGACGTGCTCAACCAGAAGGTGCCCTTCAAGAACGGTATCGCCACCAACATCGGCGGAAAGAAGCCGCCGAAGAAGGGCTCGTCCGACGGTTGGCACATCGCAAAGGCGAACGGACTGCCCAACCGGTACGTCACCGGGCTGGCGATTCATCCCGACAGCGCGAAGACGGTCTACGCGTCGCTGGGCGGTTACTTCCGGCCGTGGACCGAGCCGAACGTTCTGGGCGCGAAGAACAGCCGGGTCGGCAAGGGGCATCTGTATGTGTCCACCGACGGCGGAAACAACTTCCGCAACATCTCGGCCAACCTTCCGAACACGCCGATCAACTGGGTCACGCTTCGCCCGGAGACCAACCAGCTTGTGGTGGCCACCGATGTCGGTGTTTTCATCTCGGATCAAGCCGGCCAGTTCCAGGTGCTGGGTCAGGGGCTGCCGATGGTCCCGGTGCACACGGTCAAGTTCACCAACGGCGATCCGAACAGCTTGGTCGCCGCGGCCTACGGACGCGGCGTGTACATGTACTCGTTCGGTCCCGCCCGTCCGCCGACGCGCGTCAAGCAGTTGCCGGCGCCGAAGTTCCTGAACAGCGCGGTTGCAGGGCCGTTCAGTTTCGAGACTGGTGAGGAAGGCTGGACGCAATCCAGCACCAGCCAGGCTGTGCAATGGCGCCGGATCGCTCCGGGACGCACCTCCGCATTCGCCATGGGCACGACCGGCTACGACGACGGAGCGTCTTTCGTCCTGACGTCGCCGGAGACCAGGCTTCCCGCTCGCAGCACCGTCGAGGTGAGCTGGTGGGAGCGGCGTGACACCGAATCCTGCTGCGACTTCGTCGCGATGGAATGGTCGAACGACGGGAAGAACTGGAATCAAGCGGCTTCGGTGGCGGGTCAGAACGGGGCCTTCCCCGACTTCTCGCCCAGCAAGGCGCGATTCGTAGCCGCGGCCGGAAAGCTCTTTGTTCGGTTCCGGCTGACCTCGGACTCGCTGCTTTCGTCGCCGCCGTACACGGGTATCGCAGTGGATGACGTCCAGATCAAGCGCTAACACAGCCTTC
This sequence comes from Actinomycetota bacterium, assembly GCA_046714275.1. GTDB lineage: Bacteria > Actinomycetota > AC-67 > AC-67 > AC-67 > JBKKBA01. The sequence goes on along the minus strand of JBKKBA010000457.1, from coordinate 1,448 downwards.
ACCGACAAGACCCCGGCATCTGCCCGGGGTTTTGTCGTTGCCGGTCGCTCGGCGTCGCCTTCGGCAAGACCGCCCGGCACCCCACGAACGTGTTCTTCACCGGCGGTGTGACGGCGGACTCGCGCCGCCGGACCAGTTCATCCCCGAGCTTCCCGAATGGAGGGACCGCTGCCTGTTCATCCGGCAAGAGGGTCCGGTTTTATTTTTCCACTATGACCTGTATTCGCAGGCTCTCGCCGGGCTCTCGCCAGGATCGAGCGTGGACACAGCCAGGACGCGGCAGGCGTTCGCCGGATGCTAGAGCGGCGGGGTGGCAGGAATCCCCCCGTCCGGCGTCGAATCGGACAGAAAGCCCATCAGGGACGTTGAGGGCTCCCAGGGAGGCAGGCGCGCGGCTATCCCGCGCGCGGCCGGGAGAGCCGCAGGCGATCAGGGCGACATGTCGCCGGCCACAAGCCGGCATTGGCCATCCACCAGGGAGGATGTTTTGACCTCATACGCTGCTCGTCCGCGCCGTGCGCGCCTTGTTCTGCTTCTGATCGCCGTGGTGACGGCGGTCGCCGCCCAGGCCGGAGCGGCTCCCTCGGGCCCGGTCGCCGGGGCCCCGAAGAAGGCGATCTCGGCCGTCTCGGACGCCAAGCGCGTCATCATCTACGACGGCGTGACGGATGCGTTCCTGGGATCTTTGGGCGCGCTGGTCGACTACGACGTCGCCTACCGGTACAAGACCATTTCAGGCGTGGCCGTTTCCGTTCCGGCCGCCGACGTGTCCCGGGTGATCGAGTTCGCCCGAGCGCGCGGCCTGAAGGCCGAGCAGGAGACCTTCGTGAAGGCGGATCTCGAGCGTTCCACCCGGACCGTCTACGTGAAGGGTGCCGGCAACGCCTGGGACCTTGGCTACACGGGCACCGGCGTGACGGTTGCGGTTCTCGACTCCGGCATAGCCGGGGGGCATCAAGGCCTGAACGACATGGACGACAACCCGGCGACCAATGACCCGAAGATTGTTGCCTTCCGCGACTTTGTCAACGGCGGCGCGGCCGTGCCGGCCTACGACGACCACGGTCACGGCTCGCACACCTCGGGCATCGCAGGTGGAACCGGCCAGGGATCCTTCGGAGATGGCCCCGGCGGAAAGGGCCACGTCGGCGTCGCCTACGGCGCCAATCTGGTTGGTTTGAAAGTTTTGGACAGCGGCGGGAGCGGTGCGTCGGCCAATATCGTCGCCGCGATCGACTGGATGGCACAGAACGCAAACTCGGTCAACCCACCGATCCGCGTGGCCAACTACTCGATCGGCCCCAGGACTGTGGTCCTCGGCTCCAACAACGGTTCCAGCGCCTCGGCCGCCGCGATGAACCGGGCGGTAGACGCCGGCATCGTGTTCGTGCAGTCGGGCGGTAACGGAGACAGCAACGGTCTGCTGCCCAACCAGACGCCCGGAAACG
>JBKKBA010000456.1:0-3747 GCA_046714275.1 Actinomycetota bacterium | reverse complement strand
CCGAAAGTCGTGGTTCGAGAGTCGTCCACTAAGGACCACTTGTTTGATTGGGTGCTCCGGGCGACTCGCTTCGCTCGTCGCCCTCTGCCCCCAAACCCCCGCCATGGGGAGCCGGCGGTTCGAGTCCGCTCTCTTCCACGCAGTTGGCCGACCTCCCCTAATCGATTACCGTCGGTCGGACCTGTTGGCGATCGCCGGCCACCCCCCAGTCCGTGCCTTCGTGCGATCTGTTCCTTTCATCCCTGTTGCCTGGGGAAAGGTGGCGCGGAAAGGGTAGCGCCTGCCCAGAAAGCCCCTAAACTCTCTTAGTGCGCATATCGGACTTTGCGTGCCCGGAAGAAGGTCGCCGAAGGCTCCCGCGTCGTTAAGCAGGAGTCACACGGGGATGGCCTGTGGGCGGCAGCTCATGCCAGTCCGTGCCATTTCGCCACCGCTTCCGGCGGCGGAGGTGGTGTCGGAGACGCGAGGAGACGACGGTGGCGGGGCAGGCAATGCATGGAGAGATCCACGATCGGCGCTTTGGGCGACGATCGGCTCTTGCCGCTCCAGTGGCGGCGTGCACGGCGGAGTGGCGATGAAACTCTTCGAGCTTCGCCCGGATGATGCCCGGATCAGCCTCCGGCGGCCGGCCGCTCCTGCTGCCGGCGGCGGCGCGGTGCGCCCCGCGGCTCGGCGGAGAGAACCGTGGTCGGCACCCAGACCGGCGCTCGGCCGAGTGGCGACGGTCCTGCTTGCCGCGACGGGTCTGTGGTACATGTCGTGGCGCCCCTCGGTGATGCGAGGCACCGGCGTATGGGGAGCCGTCTTCTTCGGCGCCGAACTGATCATGTTCGCGTACGCCTTGCTGACCGGGTTGCTGGTCTGGCGGATCTCCGACCGATCGGGGCCTCCGGCTCCGCCGTCAGGCTCGCTCGATGTCTTCATTACCGTCTGCGGCGAGCCGGTCGAGATGGTCGAGCGCACGCTTCAGGCCGCGCTGGCAATCGACTATCCCCATCGCACGTATCTGCTGAACGACGGCCTGATGACACGCAAGGACGGGTGGCGAGAGATCAAGCGGCTGGGCGAGCGTTACGGCGTCACCTGCTTTACGCGGCTGGCCGGCGAACGTTCCAAGGCCGCGAACCTAAACAGCGCGATGAAGAAGACCTCCGGCGAGATGATCGCAGTAATTGACGCGGACCATCTTGCCGATGCCGGCTTTGCACACGAGACGCTGGGGTACTTCAAAGATTCCTTGGTCGCGTTCGTGTGCACGCCGCAACGCTTCTTCAAAACCGACAAGCAGGACGTCCTGTGCAACACGGAACCTTTCTTCTATCGCAGCCTTCAGCGCGGCAAGGACGCCTCGAACGCAGCCTTTTCGTGCGGCAACGCCGTTGTCTACCGCCGCGCCGCCATCAATGACGTGGGCGGGTTCGCCGAATGGAACATCGTCGAGGACCTCACGACCTCGTTCGAGCTTCACGCGAAAGGCTGGCGGAGCGTGTACCACCCGACGCCGGTCACGACCGGGGACGCACCGGGGACCGCGTCCACGCTGGTCAAGCAGCGAGTGCAATGGGCGACCGACTCTCTTCGCCTGTTCTTCCGGGACAACCCTCTGCTGAAGAAGGGCCTTACGCTTGGGCAACGCTTTCACTATCTTCACACGTCCGGCTACTACCTGGTTGCGTGCGCGCAGCTCATCTTCGTCTTGGGTCCCCTCCTGTATTTGCTCGCAGGCGTGGCGCCGCTTCGAACGACGTCTTCAGCACAGTACGCCGTGCACGTCGCTCCGTTCCTCGTTTCGCTGGTTGCCTTCATGGCGTCTTACGCCGGCGTGCGGGGAGCCGTGCGTGGTATGCAGGCCAGCATCTTCCTGGCTCCCGTCTATCTGGTTGCGACCGTACGGGCCCTGCGCCGGCGCAGGCCGGCCGCGGTGGTGACCGACAAGAAACGCCAGCGTGCCTGGACTCCTCTTCTTCTGCCGCACGCGGTCATCGTTGCGGCATGTGCGTTGGCTATCGTCGTGGGGCTGAGCGGAAGGCGCCTGACGCCGGAGGTCTCGATCGGCTGGGCGGCGTGGATGATGTTCGTTTTCGCCGGCCTGCTCGGCACCGTAAGTCGCCGGGCGGAGATCTCCCGGCGCGTCCGCACCGCACTTCGCGTCCCGGCGCTGGCCGCGCTGGTGCTGATCGCCCCGCTGCCGTCGAACCTTCTTCCCGGCAACGAGCACACGCTTGCAGCCGTCGCCTTTCCCGGACTGCCGCGATCGCCGGCCGATCCCGCAGTGCTCCAGGTTCCCGAGCAGGGGGCGTACGTCGGCGTTTTCAATCCCGACCTGACCGGGCGGAGCAATGCCGCGCAGCAATGGGCGCGCACGCACGGCGTCCGCCCCAGCATCCTGCATTGGTATCAACAGTGGTTCAGCGGCGAGCCCAGGTTTCGGCCCGACTGGGTCGAGCAGGCCGCCGACCGCGGCTACGTTCCGATGATCACCTGGGAGCCTTGGAAGAAGCCCCCGACGGGGTCTCCCACCAAACTGACGGCGGTCCTTCGCCGAATCGCATCCGGCAAGTTCGACCCCTACATTCGTTCGTGGGCCCGGGGAGTGGCCGCGACGCAGCGCCCGATCCTGATGCGGATGATGCACGAGATGAACGGAGACTGGTACCCGTGGGCGATTCGCGTCAAGGGCAACACTCCCGAGTTGTTTGTTACAGCCTGGCGGCACATTGTGGACGTCTTCCGCAGGGAAGGCGCGCACAACGTCACCTGGGTCTGGACGGTCGTGGCTTACGGCAACCGCCCCAGCCGCGTTGAGGACGTCAAGCGGTTCTATCCGGGCGACGGGTATGTGGATTGGACGTCGATGACGGGGTTCAACTGGGGAACCGCGATGGAGCGGCAGTTCTGGCGGGAATCACGCGACATCTTCGACGCGACCTACGATGCACTCGCGCCGCTCGGGAAGCCGATCATGGTTTCGGAGATCGCCACGGTGTCCACGGGCGGCGATTCCGGCCGCTGGGTCCGCGATGCGCTGGCGCACTTGCGTTCGCTGCCGCTGGTGCGGGCGGTCGTGTGGTTCGACGCGCGGACCGACGGGCGCGTGGACTTCCAGCTTCACGGAGACGGCGCTGCGGCGTTCGGGGAGACGATTTCACGCGACCGATGGTGGCATGCAAAGCCGGTGTTCGCGCCGGACAGGCCGGTCCTTACCGAATCGCCGCGGCCAGAGCGAGCCTTGCCGCGTCCGGGCTAGTAACCCGCCAGTCGCACTCCTTCAGGGTGTTGAACCAGACGACGGCGCGTATGTACCGGTACTTCGCCGAACGCACCTGAGCGTAGACGTTCTGGATCCAAGCCGCCTTGTCGCCGCCTTCAGGAGCGGATGCGATCTCCGCAATCCAGAGCGGCTTTCTCGTTCCCATCTTGAGCACTCGCGAGTACGCTGCGCCGAAGACCTTGTCAAAGGACTGCCATCCGCCGTACTCCGGCCGGCAGGCGCCCCAGTTGTAGCCGTCCAGCGCGACCAGGTTCACGTACGACGCCCCCGGGTAGGTGCGCTCGAACGTGTTGCCGGACGGGACGTCCACGGCGTAGGGCGACCAGATCCAGCGCACGTTGCTTGTACCGGCCGCGCTGAAGATGCCGACGATCCGGCGCCAAGCGGCGACATACTGCGAAGCGGTGTTGCCGTTCACGCCGACGGCCCACGGGTACCAGTTGCCGTTCATCTCGTGCATCGGCCGCAGGTATACG
>JBKKBA010000455.1:0-13063 GCA_046714275.1 Actinomycetota bacterium | reverse complement strand
GGACCTTCCCGCATTGAAGTTCGACGATCGCGGCCTGATCCCAGCCGTGGTGCAGCAGCACGACAGCGGTGAGGTGCTGATGGTGGCGTGGATGAACCAAGAGTCGCTCCACCGGACCGTAGAGACGGGCACGACCTGGTTCTGGAGCCGTTCCCGAAAAGAGCTTTGGAACAAGGGAGCCACCAGCGGCAACACGCAGGCCGTCAAGGCACTCCTCTACGATTGCGACGCCGACGTGCTGCTGGTGATGGTGGACGCCGCCGGTCCCGCCTGCCACTCCGGCGAGCGGACGTGCTTCTACCGCTCGATTCAGCTATGACGGCGCGCTACCTTCCCGACCGCGACGAGTTTGTGCGGCTGGCGCAAACGCACACCGTCGTTCCGGTCTGGCGCGAGGTGCTGGGCGACCTGGAGACTCCGGTCGGCGCGTACCGGAAGCTGGGCGCGGCGACCAACTCGTTCCTGTTGGAATCCGTGGAGCACGGAGAACGTTGGGGCCGGTATTCGTTCATCGGCGTCGATCCCTTCCTGGTGATGACGGCGCGCGGTGGTGTCGTCATGGCGGAAGGAGCCGTGCCCGCCGGCGTGGGTGACGCGACCGATCCATTGGACGCGCTGGATCGCGCGATCGCCGCGTTCCATGCTCCCGATCTGCCGGGGCTCCCCCCACTGCACGGCGGGGCCGTCGGCTACCTGGGCTATGACGTGGTCCGCTATATCGAGCGGCTGCCGCAGACCACGACCGATGATCTGGGGTTCCCAGAGATGGTGATGATGTTCACCGGCCGCCTGCTGGTCTTCGATCACCTGCGGCAGCGGCTGACCGTGATCGCCAACGTGGCGATCGGCGACGACCCGGCGGCTCAGTACGACGAAGCCGTCGCCGCGGCCGACCGGCTGGTCGCGACGCTGGCGGCGACGCCGACGCACTCCACCCCGGTCTCGCCCACGCTGGACGCCCAGCCGGAGGGCGTTCGCAGCACCGTGACGCCCGAACAGTTCCATCAGATGGTCCAGACCGCCAAGGAACACATCGCCGCCGGCGACATCTTCCAAGTGGTGCTGTCGCAGCGCTTCGAGATGGATACGGCGGCCGACCCGTTCGACGTCTACCGCGTGCTGCGTCTGATCAACCCCAGCCCCTATATGTTCTTCCTTCGGCTGCCGGATCTGTCGGTCGTCGGCTCGTCGCCCGAGCCGCTGCTGAAAGTGCTGGGACGCGAAGCGGTGTCCCGCCCGATCGCGGGGACGCGCTGGCGCGGTCAGACCGAAGATGAGGATCGCAAGCTGGCCGAAGAGCTGCTGGCCGATCCCAAGGAGTGCGCCGAGCACGTGATGCTGGTGGACTTGGCTCGCAACGACCTGGGGCGCGTGTGCACGCCCGGCACCGTGAAGGTTGTCGATCTCATGAAGATCGAGCGCTACAGCCACGTCATGCACATTGTGTCCGAGGTGCGCGGCGTCTTAGAGCCGAAGCAGTCCGCGATGGACGCGCTGAAGGCCGCGTTCCCCGCCGGCACCGTGTCGGGCGCGCCGAAGATTCGCGCCATGCAGATCATCGACGCGCTGGAGCCCACGCGCCGCGGGCCGTACGCCGGCGCCGTCGGCTACCTGGACTTCAGCGGCAACTTGGACACATGCATCACGTTGCGGACGGCGCTGATCGCCAACGGGACCGCCTACGTGCAAGCGGGCGCAGGGATCGTTGCCGATTCGGATCCCGCCGCCGAGGAACGCGAATGCCGCAACAAGGCACGAGCTTTGCTGACCGCCGTTCGCGCCGCCGAATCGCTGAACGAATGAGCGACCGCGCCAGACTGTTTGCCGGTATCGCGGTGATGGCGGCCGCAGCCGGAGTGGCAATGGCCGGCGCGCGCGCGACTTGGGTGGTGGAGCGCTGGAACAACGTGACGACGGTCATCCGCGAGACGCAGGAGACCGTTCAGGTGGGCAGTCGCGTGAATCGCTACTCGGGAGTCAGGCTTCACGGGGGACTGACGCCGCTCTCGTTCGCGGTGCTGGTGGCCGCGATCGCCGCGTTGCTTTCCGGCCCACGCTTGCGACGCGTCTTGCTAAGCGCAGCAGCCGTCATAGGAGTGGCCCTGGCCTGGAACGGCATCACCGTAGATGGGAGAAGACGCAGCGGCGCCCTTTTGTCTCCAGATTTGTACACGCAGACCGCAACCCATTGGGTGGTCGTCGCCGCCGGCATCCTGATCGTCGCCGCTGCGATCTTCACATTCGGACCTGCGGGCCGCGTGCCGCGCCTTGCGATGCCGGACGCGCCCGCCGATCCTGACGTCGCCGACGGTATCTGGGAATGATCGCGTTCCTTGCAGCGCTCATCGAGGATCGCCGTCTGCTTGCCGCAACCACCGGCGCCCTTGCGATCATCGGGGGAGCGTTCGCGCCGTGGGCGCACATCGCGTCCCCACTGCGACCGATCACGGAACTGGGCTTGGACGCCGACGGCAAGATCACCATCCTCTGCGGCACGCTGGCGCTGGGCTTGGTTGCCGCCTACATCCGGCTGCGCCAGCGCGACTTAATCGCCGGCGCCGGGTTGCTGGCGCTCATCGCGCTGGGCTACGTCGTCGCCTACGAGATCGGGCTGCGCCGGGCCTCGGCCCGCGTGCTCGCCCGGATCCTAGAGGTCGCTCCCGGCTCGATCGAGGGAAGCTTTGGCGTGCGGACGGGGGCCGGCGTCTGGGTAAGCGCCGCCGGGTCGGCGCTGCTTGCCGCCGCTGCCCTCCTGCTGTTCCGCTCGCATCCCCCGGAAACCGGCCAATCGCCCGCTCCGGCGCCGAAATAAGTTCGGTTTTCACCGTCCCTTCACCGAAAGCCGGGGCGGGCGCTCACATTTCTGCCCTTCTATAAGGAGCAACAGACGGACATCGATGGGAGGCAGGGACATGAAGACTCCTTATAAGACGGCGGTTGCGGCGGCGTTCGTGGCCGTGGTGGTCCTGGCGGCCGCAGCGTTCGGTCAGACGGGAAGCACGCCAAGCCCTGGGGCGGGCCCGAAGAAGGACGGCGGCGGGCGGCATCCCGGCAAGCGCGTCGTTCACTCCGAGAGCAAGGTTCAGACCGCCGACGGATTCGCGCTACTGATCGTGGACAACGGAGAGGTCACCGGGGTTAGCGGCGAGACCGTCACGATCAAGCGCGCCGACGGCGAGAGTGTGTCGGCCACGGCCACCGAAGATACGAAGATTCGCCGCAACGGCGAGGACGCTCAGTTGAGCGCGTTCCAGACCGGGGACCGAGCGTCGATCATGCAGGTCAAGGTTGGCGACACCACGACCGTCCGCGCGATTCGCGCCTTCTCGAAGGACTTCCAACCGAAGCATGCCAAGGCCGCCGCCAGCTTCCTCATGTCAGCGTCCCGGTTCGATTGTTCTGATTGTACTTCTTTCCCCGATTCGTGAAACTCCAGTCTTTCGAATTGCGTTGGGTTTAATCGTCGTCGAACGGAAGGCAATGCTCACGCCATGAAGAAGATGGAGACACCGCTGGATTGAGGAGTTGGACGTGAAGCCCTCCAGACGACTGCTGATCGTGCCCGTACTACTGTCGCTTGCATTGGCGCAACCTCTCGTTGCGCTCGGCAGCGACGACGAGTGTTCCCTCTTTGGAGAATTCGATCACTTCACGGTGCTCACTCGCTGGGCGTCCATCGACGAACCGGAAGACTTGTCTGTCGGCACCAATGCGTCAATTGTGGACGACGAGCTGTGCACCGCGGGTGTGAGCCGCGAGACGTTCGACTCCAGAATCATCCCGCCGGCAACGCGCCAATTGCAGTTTGGGTACCACCCGTTCGGTCCCTGCGGCGACGAGGACTGTTCCGGAAACCCTCGCTGCCTCAACGGAGTAGCGGTGCAACTCAAGCTCGATGGCCTGGGATGGGACGGCGCAATGGTCAACATGACCTGCCGGGGCTCCTACTGGACGGAATGGCTCACCATTCCTGCGGGTCCTGAAGCCGCAGGAGCGCTCATTGTGACCGTGCAACGAAACCCACAGGGCTTTTCGGAATCAACTCAATACCACACGAGCACCTAGACCCACCTGGGGTTGGTCCCTAAGCGCAGATCGTCGAATCCACCTCGATCGTCAACGGAGCATCGCCAGGCGGAGTTTCCTTCTCCTCGGTCGATTTTCGTGCCGATCCGGCGCCACCTGCCCCAATCGGGATGAAAGCCGAAGCGCGCGCTCCACGATGGGCCGAGGGGTGGATTTCAACCGTGGGTTACGGAACGACGGACCCTCACGGGATAGGCGGGGCTCCTTTGGGAGCCTCGCTTGCATCCCCGGGCAGTCCTCGTTCTGCCGCTACCATCAACCGGAGATCCCGATGGCGACCGGCACGATCATGATCGTTGAGGACGAGCGCTCGATCTCGTCGCTCGTCGAGATGTATCTGACGAAAGAGGGCTACCGCGTCCAGGTCGTTGACGACGGCGCCAAAGCCCTGGAGGCAATCGAGCGGATCAAGCCGGCGCTGGTGGTGCTGGACGTGATGCTGCCCGGCATGGACGGCATTGAGATCTGCCGGCGCTTGCGAGCCAAAGGTCGCACCCCGATCATCATGCTGACGGCGCGCGATGCCGACGTCGATCGCATCATCGGTCTGGAGCTTGGCGCCGACGATTACGTGACGAAGCCATTCAACCCGCGGGAGCTGGTTGCTCGCGTCAAAGCCGTTCTCCGCCGATCGGACACGGCGCTCGGATCCGACGAGGAACCCGGCAACCTGACGCTCGGTCAGGTAACGGTGGACGTCGGCAGGCGCACCGTGAATGTCGGAGAACAGAATGTGGATCTGACCCCCAAAGAGTTCGATCTTCTGGCTTACCTGATTCGCAACCGCGGGATCGTCTGCTCCCGCGACCGGTTGCTTGAGCGGGTCTGGGGCTACGAGCGGCCGGTGGACACGCGTACGATCGACTCGCACGTCCGGTCGCTTCGCGCAAAGCTGGGCCGGGAGGGCGCCGTCGTGAAGACGTTGCGCGGCGTCGGCTACAAGGCCGACGAATGATGCGAACGTTGCGCGGCCGTCTGGCCCTGGCGCTGGCCGCCGTCGCGGCTCTGTCGGTCATCGTCACCGCTTTGGTGGCCTTCGGATTGATGTCGCAGTTTTCCAGACAAGAGGCCCTCCGCCAGCTTCGGCGTGACGCACACGTTCTGGCGCGGGAACCGGAGGACGTGAGCTCACCGAAGACGCGGGTGGACGCCGCGGTGCGCCTGCTGAGAGCCGCCGGCGACCATGTGGCACGTGTCGGTCCGGCGGGGCGCATCCATGCCTTCAACGATCCCGTTGCAGCGGCCGTCGCCGAAGCTGTTGCCAAGCAAGTGGACTTCACCGACGCCGCGCGCGACGTCCCCCAGGAGGGAACCGTTTCGGCGTTGGGTCGCTCTTTTGCCTATGTGGTGGTGGCCGTGCCGGGCCCTCGGGGCCTTCGTTCCGCGGTGATTCTGGCTCGCCCGCATTCTCTTGCCGCCGAGCTGATCCGTCCGCTCGCTGCGCGCGTTGCAGGTGCGGGCCTGCTGACCGTCCTGGTTGCCGTCGGTCTCTCCGCGCTTCTGGCTCGACGATTGACCGGCAGGGTGCGGGATCTGAGCATGGCGACGGCTTCGATCGCGGCCGGGGATCTTTCGCATCGGGTTCCGGTCGAAGGGCGCGACGAGGTTGCAGAGCTGGCGGGTCGCTTCAACGCGATGGCGGGGTCGCTGACCGAAGCGCAGCGCCGCGAGCGCGAGTTCCTGGCCAGCGTCTCGCACGAGCTTCGCACACCGATCACGGCGATCCGGGGCTACGCCCAGGCGCTTGCCGACGGGACGGCGGAGACTGCAGAGCAGCAAGCGCAGGCGCTGGAGGTCATCGGCATCGAATCGACGCGGCTGGAGCGGTTGGTGGACGACGTTGTGGATCTGGCCAGGCTGGGTGCCAGAGAATTTCGCCTTGAGGCGTCGTCGGTGGACCTGGCCGGGTCGTTGCGGGATGCCGCCCAGGCGCACGAGCCATCGGCGCGTGAGGCCGGCATCGACCTGCAAGCATCCGTCGATGAGGACTTGACGATCATCACCGATGCTGCCCGCGTGCGGCAGATCGTGTCGAACCTGGTTGAGAACGCGATCCGCGTCACGCCGTCGGGGGGAGCGGTAAGGATCGCGGGCCACCCCGAAGCCGGCGGTGTTTCGATCGAGGTGTCCGATACGGGGCCGGGGATTGCCGAAGCGGACCTGCCACATGTTTTCGAACGCGCCTATCTTTGGAACGCCTACCGTGGCGCCCGTTCCGTCGGGACCGGCTTGGGCCTGGCGATCGTCCGTGAACTCACAGCGGCGCTGGGGGGTCGAATGGACGTGACCAGCCGAAGCGGGGAGGGCACGACGTTCCGCCTGTGGCTTCCGGCACGCACTCCGCAACCCGTCTAGCCTTGCCGGCGTGAGAGTATCCCGGCCGGCGGCACTCGCCCTTGCGCTCCTTGCGGCCTGCACGCCGGCGACCCCCCGCCGAACGCCGACCCCCCAACAAACCCCGTCCGCGCCGGCATCGTCGTTAGCGAGCCCGACCGCGCCCCCGTCGCCCTCCTTTGTGCTGGGTCCGCCGGTCTTCGAAGCCGACCGGGCATACCGGACGATCCATGCGCTGTCGGTTCGCATCGGCCCGCGCGAAGACTCGGACCCGCGCTTCGTTCGCTCCGCGGACTTGATCGCATCCGCGTTCTCCACGCTTGGCTACACAGTGACTCGCCCGCGGATCCCGATTCCGGCCGGACGCAGTGAGGGGCGGTCCGTGCCGGCCGGCTTTACCCAGAACGTTCTCGGCCGGCCGCCGGGCTTCGATGGGGACGCGCCGCATTTGTTGGTCGGGGCGCACTTAGACACAGTTGCCGGCACGCCGGGCGCGAACGACAACGCCAGCGGGGTCGCGGTGATGATGGAGATGGCGCGTCTGGCTCGGTTGCTGCCGACCCGGATGCCGGTGGTGTGGGTTGCCTTCGGAGGCGAGGAGCGCCGCCTTCCGGGAGCTTCGGGCGCAACCTTTGGCTCGCGCCACTATCTGGCCGGCATGACGCAATCGGAGCGGAAAGCTTTGAGGGGCGTGATCGTGATCGACGTCGTCGGGAAGGGCTCCGTCGTCAATGTGTGTTCGGAAGGGATCACGAAGCCGGCGATTCTGGACGCGCTGACCGGGACGGCGCAACGGCTTGGGATCGCTTCGCGGCGCCGGACCGTGACGCGCTTGTTCTCCGACCACCGGCCGTTCGAACGAACCGGATACCCGGTGGGGTGGCTGTGGACGGGCAGCTTCTCCCAGGTTCACACGCCGCGGGACACGATCGGGATCATCCAGCGTGACGCATTGGATCGAACCGGGCGCGTGGCGTGGGAGACGGTTCGAACCCTGTCCCTATAATCGGCGCATCATGTCGTTCCTGGAGCGGATCACTGCGCAACGTCGCACCGACGCCGTGCAGCGGCGCGGCGCCGGGGCGTTGGAGGAGGCCCAGCGCGCAGCACCCTTGGCCCCAGCGGTTCGCGACTTCACCGCGGCTCTGCGCACCCCGGGCCTGTCGCTGATCGCCGAAATCAAGAGGGCATCCCCGGCAAAAGGCCCGATCGCTCCCAACGCCGACGCCGCGGCCGTCGCTTCGGCGTATCAGCGCGGCGGGGCTGCCGCGATCAGCGTGCTGACCGAGCCGAGCCACTTCGGCGGCTCGCTGCATGACCTTTCAACCGTTCGCAGCGCGGTGGACCTGCCGGTGCTTCGGAAGGACTTCCTGTGTGATCCGCTGCACGTGTGGGAGGCCCGGGCGGCTGGGGCCGACGCGGTGCTGCTGATCGTGGCGGCCCTGTCGCAAAACGAGCTGGTCGCCCTGATCGACTGCGCCTCGCTGCTGGGCATGGCGTCCGATGTCGAAGTGCACGATGAGGCTGAGGTGCAACGCGCGGTGGATGCAGGGGCCGGCATCATCGCGATCAACGCCCGCAACCTGGCGACCTTGGACGTCGATCTGGCCACAATCGAGCGGGTTCGGCCCTTTGTGCCCTCCGGTGTCGTGGTGATCGCCGAAAGCGGGATCGCCTCGCGGGCCGACGTGGTGCGGATGCAGACGGCCGGAGTGGACGCCGTCCATGTCGGCGAGATCCTGATGCGCGCCACCGATCCGGCTCTGGCCGTAGCCGGCTTGCTCGACCAAACCTAAAGAATTTCTTCGGGGCGCCCGGTTTCGCTTGACCCGCACCGATTTCCAGACCACGTGGGCCATCGCACATCGCCCTTCCGGGCTATGGGGCCAGCCGAAGATCCGGCCGAATAGTTCTCCAACATTCCTACAAAGTCCGTTGATAACAGAGAGGCCCGCACATGATTCAGCAAGCCATCGCGATCCCCGACGCTCGCCTTCGAGCGGTCCGCGCGTTCGCGCTGACCCTGATGCTTGCCGTGCTGGCAACCGTCCTTCCCGTCGCGGCCACGTCGGCCGCCGGCGGCGTGCAAAGCATGATCAACGTGATCGTGCGAGAGGGTGCCGGAGCGGGAGCCACTCCCGAGCGTGCGATTGAGAACTTGGGTGGCACCGTCGGCCGTCAGATCGGCCTGATCAACGGCTTTACCGCTACCGTTCCGGCCGGATCGCTGGACTCTCTTCGCGACATTCGCGGGGTCGCCTCGGTCACCCCCGACGCTCCGCTGACCTTGCTGCATGCCGTGGATTCCTTTGATGGAGCCACGGATACGGGATCGCTGTACAACACGCAGAAGTCCATCAAGGCCCACGACTTCTACCGCAACGGCATTACGGGCCAGGGCATCGACGTGGCGTTGATCGACTCGGGCGTCGTCCCGGTGGACGGGCTATCGGCACCGGGTAAGGTCATCAACGGTCCCGACCTGTCGTTTGAATCGCAGACGCCGGAGTTATACAGCCTGGACACGTACGGGCACGGCACGCATATGGCCGGCATCATCGCCGGGCGGGGCAACGGCGTGACGTCTTCCAACTACACGTCGCACGATTCTTTCGTCGGCATCGCGCCGGACTCCCGCATCGTCAACCTCAAGGTCGCTAACACGGTCGGTGCGACCGACGTGTCGCAGGTCCTGGCCGCGATCGACTGGGTGGTGCAGCACCGCAACGACAACGGGATGAACATCCGGGTGCTGAACCTTGCGTTTGGGACCGACGGCGTCCAGAGCTACCTGCTGGATCCGCTGGCCTACGCGGTCGAGGTCGCATGGCGCAAGGGCATCGTGGTCGTGGCCGCCGCCGGCAACTCCGGCTTCGGTTCGTCCAAGCTGAACAACCCTGCCTACGACCCCTACGTCATCGCCGTCGGGGCGAACGATCCGAAGGGCACATTCAATGTCGACGACGACGTGATCCCGGACTGGTCCAGCCGCGGTGACGGCACGCGCAACCCCGATGTGGTCGCCCCCGGCAAGTCGATCGTTAGCCTTCGAAACACCAACTCGTTTGTGGACATGCAGCATCCCGAAGGGCGCGTGAACGGCAACCTGTTCCGAGGCAGCGGTACCTCGCAGTCCGCGGCGGTTGTGGCCGGCGCAGCCGCGCTGTTGCTCAGCCAGCGTCCGGGTCTGACTCCGGACCAGGTGAAGCGGATCCTGATGACGACGGCGACGCCGCTGCCGGCAGCGGATGTGGTGGCGCAGGGATCTGGGATGATCAACCTCAAGGCCGCGATGACCGCCGCTACGCCGGAGTACGTGCAGACGTGGCCGCTGTCCACGGGGACCGGCTCGCTGGAAGGGGCTCGCGGATCGGCGCACGTCGCCATGGGCGAGAGTACGCTGAGCGGTGAACAGGACATCTTCGGCAACGCTTGGAACGGCGCGACCTGGTCGGGCCAGTCGTGGTCGGGAACGACCTGGAGCGGCGGCACCTGGAACGGAGCCACCTGGAGCGGCTCGTGCTGGTGTGGAACAACCTGGTCCGGAGCTACTTGGAGCGGTGCGACATGGTCGGGCGCAACTTGGAGCGGCGCGACGTGGTCCGGGGCTACGTGGAGCGGTGCGACCTGGAGCGGCGCGACATGGTCGGGTGCAACGTGGAGCGGCTCTACCTGGTCCGCCTCGATCTGGGGCGAGCCGGCGCAGATGATCAGCGACGCAGGAGCGTAGGTTGAAGCCGTCCGGAAACGGACGGTGGCGGATCCACCTGCTGACGGCCACTCTGGCCACGGCTGCCGCCGCCCTGTACTTCCTGCGCGTCGAAGCTCTGCCGGTCCGATACGGAAGCTTCAACGTTCCGTGGTGGGCCATCGCGATCGCAGCGTTCCTGGCCGAGGCCAACGTCGTCCATGTCCATTTTCGCAAGGACGCCGAATCCTTTTCGCTCAGTGAGTTGCCGCTGGTCGTCGGGTTGTTCTTCACCTCGCCCGCGGGGTTGATGGCCGCGCAACTGATCGGTCCCGCTGCGGCGCTGATCCTGCGTCGCAAGCAGCCCCCGACGAAGTTGGCGTTCAACGTCAGCCTGATCGCGGCAACGACCGCGGTATCGATTGTCGTCTTCCGCCTCATAGCTCGTCCCGGGTCGCCGATCTCGGTTACCGAGGGCGCTGCGGGATTGATCGCCGGCCTGGCCTTCAGCCTGGTCGGGGTTCTCATGGTGCTGACGGCGATCCGGCTGGTCGAAGGAAGCTTTCCCAGCCATCGAGCGCGGCTGGTGCTGGGGCTGGGCGCCGGAATGTCGTTCACCAACGCCAGCCTGGGGATCCTGACCGTGGCCGCCATTCGCATCGATCCCAAGGTCGCGGTTCTGTGGGCGGTACCGGCGATCGCTCTGTACTTTGCTTATCGCGCCTACATCGGCGAGCGGCAGCAGCACGAGCACATCGGCGGCCTGTACGACTCAACGCGCGCGCTGCAGCGGACGCTTCGCGTAGAGGCAACGGCCGAAGAGGTTCTGCGACAGGCCCGGACCATGTTCCGCGCCGAAACGGCCTCGCTGGCACTGTTCTCCGACGCACAGGCTGAACCGGCAACCTTCACCCTGGGTTTGGACGAGGAGCTTTCCGTCTCATCCACGGCGACGCTGGACCCGACGCAAGGTGTTTGGGCTCGAGCCGTGTCCGACGGCGAGCCGGTACTGGTTCCGAGGCCAATCCGCAACGAACGGCTACGCGTGCATTTCGAGGCTCAAGGGATCCGCGACGCCGTCGTGGTGCCGTTGTTTGTCGAGGAGCGCGTCGCCGGAACCCTGCTGATCGCGAACCGGCTGGGTGATGTGGCCACGTTCGGCCAGGAAGACGTCACGCTGCTGAAGACGCTTGCCAACCATGCCGCCAGCGCGTTGGAGAACGCGCGCTTGGTCAGCGAGCTGCAAAACGCTCTGGAGCGACAAACCGAGCTGAACAGATTGAAGGACGAATTCGTCGCCACGGTGTCGCACGAACTTCGGACGCCGCTGACCTCGATCCAAGGGTTCGTCAAGACGCTAACTCGGCCGGACATGGCGTACTCCCAGGAGGAGCAGCGATCGTTCCTTGAGATCGTCGAGCGTCAGAGCGAGCGACTGCGCACGCTTATCGAGGATCTGCTGCTGGTGTCGCGCATTGAGCAGCACCAGATTCGCCCGGCTCCGGCCCCCGTGAACGTGGATACGACGCTGCAGCATCTCGCCCAGGGCTTCGCGCTACGGGCGTCCGACCACCGCCTGTCCGTCCAGGTTGCTCAGCCTTTGCCCGCCCTGCAGAGTGACGAAGAAGGCATCAACCGGATCGTGTCCAATCTGATTGAGAACGCGATCAAGTATTCCCCGGCGGGAACGGCGGTGTCGCTGGAAGCCTCCAGCAGCGAAGGCGGGGTGCTGATCACCGTCCGGGATGAAGGGATCGGCATTCCCCAGGCGGCGCAGGAACACATTTTCGAGCGGTTCTTCCAGGTTGACCAGACCAACACCCGTCAAACCGGTGGGGCCGGGCTGGGGCTCTACATATGCGCGCGGTTGGCACAAGAGATCGGCGCGCGTCTGTGGCTGGAACGCTCCGCCCCGGGGGCAGGCTCGACGTTCTGCTTGTGGCTGCCGCCGCGGCCGGGCAACGGCGCCAGCGACGGCGACGGGCCACAGGCACCCGCTCTGCGCTCCGTCGGCTAGACCTGCCGTCTGCTTCTGCTGCCGGCCGGGTCGCTCCGCGCGCACGGCAGCCGACCTTCATCCCTATACTCCCACTCGTTATGGCGCGTATCCGCACCGATCCCGACGCTACGGGCCACTTCGGTTCCTACGGCGGAAAGTTCGTTCCCGAAGCGCTGATGGGAGCGCTGGACGAGCTGGAGGCTGCGTTCGGCGCGGCCCGCAAGGATCCGGAATTCAACGCCGAGCTGGACCGGCTGCGAAGGGACTACGCCGGACGCCCCACCCCCCTGTGGCACGCCGCCCGCTTGAGCGATCACCTGGGCGGGCCGGCTATCTACTTGAAGCGCGAGGATCTGAACCACACCGGCGCCCACAAGATCAACAACGTGCTGGGTCAATGCCTTCTGGCCCGGCGGATGGGCAAGACCCGGATCATTGCCGAGACCGGGGCCGGGCAGCACGGCGTGGCCACGGCGACGGCCGCGGCGCTGCTGGGGCAAGAATGTGTCGTCTACATGGGCGAAGAGGACACGCGCCGCCAAGCCCTGAACGTCTTTCGGATGGAGCTGCTGGGCGCGACCGTCGTGCCGGTCACGGCGGGCTCGCGAACGCTGAAGGACGCCATCAACGAAGCCCTTCGCGACTGGGTCACCAACGTCGAGTCCACCCATTACGCGATCGGCTCGGTGGTCGGCCCCCATCCGTTTCCTTTCATCGTGCGCGAATATCAAAAGATCATCGGCGAGGAGGCGCGCGAGCAGATCCTGGCGGCGGCCGGCCGCCTGCCCGATGTCGTGGTTGCCTGCGTCGGCGGCGGGTCCAACGCGATGGGCATCTTCACCGCGTTCCTCGACGACGCAGGCGTCCGGCTCTACGGCTTCGAGGCGGGGGGCGAGGGCGTCGACAGCGGCCGTCACGCCGCGCGTATGGCCGGCGGGTCGCCCGGGGTCCTGCAC
>JBKKBA010000454.1:0-2921 GCA_046714275.1 Actinomycetota bacterium | reverse complement strand
GCCCTGCTCCCCCATCAGCACCAGCACGGGGAATGGGCCCCGCGGTCGGACGGCCGTGACCAACCAGCCGGCGACGAGTGGCCAGTCACCATCCGACACGTTGATGAATCGGCGAAGCCCGCTGAGGTTGTCATCACTCGCGATCGGAACGGGCAGCGCGCCCATGCCACGGGCCCGGCGGAACCGCACGGGTGGATTGGTGACGATCTGCCAGCCCTCGGGGCACACCTTGACCGCTTCCCACGCGTCGTTGCAGAGGTCGAGGAAGATCGAACCCTCGTGCTCCGCGAGCCGCACGAACACCGGGGCGGTCGGCCCTTCGTACAAGGCCGTCCCCTTTAGAACTCCGAGGGCGTCCTGGACGGCCTGCGCGGAGGGTGCCTTGCCGAAGTCTTCGTAGAACCGTCGCTCGAGCCACCGACGAAATCCGCTCGACTTTAGCGACCAGTTCTCACGGTGGCCGCCGATCGTCAGCGTCGCGTACGGGTCGTGCTCGGGCGTGTGGAAGAAATCTGCGCAAGCTTCGGCCAGCCGAACCAGCTCCGTCGCCTGCGTTCGCTTCGGCGACGCCGGCTCGTCGTCTTCCCCCCCGAGCGCATTTGCGATCGTCAGCCCGCCGTAGGTGACGCTCCCCCGCTTCTCGTCCCACTTCGGCCGGTACAACCCCGAGAGCCGAAAGAGGCGGTCCATGAGTTCCGCGTCGCCGTCGGTCGCCCGGCGCAGCTTGTTGCACAGCGCGAAATCCGCCTTGCTGTCGTCGTCCTCATAACCCGATGTGTCGCCTTGCCACAGGTGGAGCGTCTTCGAGTCGGAAAGCGTCCGCACAAGAGCATCGAGAAGGGCCTCGGGACACGGCGCGATGTCGGCCGGCGCGTCCGGGAGTCGATTCCCCGTCATCGTGAAGTAGCGAACGGAGCCGTAGATCTCGATCGCCGACGCCTTCGCCGCTCGTCGGAGGGCTTTGACCACGCGGCTTCGCACGATCACGTGAACGCCCGCACCGGAAGGCGAAACCTCGGTGTAGCTCTCGAGGCCGTCAACCAGGTTCCTTGCCCAAGCCTCCAGTTCGCCTGTGCTCAGGTTCCGGCAGCCGTCAAGATCTATGCCCACGAACTTGTCGTCGGAGGTGAACACGAAGCCGATGCCGTCGAAGCTCCCACCGATCGAAGCGGCAAGCGCGCGCTCGAACGTTGTCCACGTTGCTGGGTCGTTGACCTTCGCTTCTCGGTTCCGCGCGCCAGCGTCGAATGGGACCTTCCTCGATTTCTCCCCCGGTCGCTCCACCGACCGCCACGTGACCCACTGTGGCAAGGATCGAAGCTCGTTCGGGACGTCGTCGTACCGGGAACCGTTCGCGCTCGCCACACGGGCAGCGCGCAGCCGCATCTCTCGAGCAGAAGCCATCAGCGCTCCTCTTCCTCGCGCTCGCGAAGCCACGTCTCGACCTTGGCCGCGTCAAAGAGCAAACGGTTGCCGACTCGCACGGCCGGGGGGCCCTTGCGCTTATGACGCATCTGATGAAGCGCGTGCGGCGTCGTGCGGAGGAGCGCAGCGACCTCCTCCACCGTGAGCAACGTCATGACTCTCCGTGCGTCAGAACTGCCAACTCAGCCTCGCCCCAAAGCTCGGCTCCAGCGCGGTTGAGCAGCTCTCTGAACGCGTGCATCGCCAAGCGCGGGGGGACATTCGGAAGCAGCTCGCGGACAATGAAGCCCTCGATCGAATGAAGAGACGGCAGGATCAAGTCAAAGACCCGTTCGACGACGGGATCCACCACCGCACGGTCAGACTTCGTAAGTCTTTTCACTGCGCCATCTCCTCCTCTTCAGGTTCCGTGTCGAACAGTTCCGATATATGGGCGCCCAGCCGGCGCGCAATCCGAACCTTCAAGAGGGCGCTGGGCTGGCGGTCTCCGCTCTCGATGCGCGAGAGCATGGACAGGCTGATTCCGGTGAGATCGGCGACCTCCCGGAGAGACAGCCGATGAGCCTCCCTCCACGTTTGAAATCGCATGCCGCCTCCCTTATACTCTCGATGGTGGTGGGAGTATAGTCCCACTACCCTCTTGGCCCAGGAAACCATACGATTTGGAAGGCTGTCAAGTACCGGGCGGCCGAGATTGATGACCTACACGGTGACTGAGGCGTTGCCTAGTGTGTTGACAGAGCACGCTAGCATATGATAGGATGGGTTTATGAGTCAGGGGTCCGTGTCTCCACAAGACGCACTCCGAGCGCGGCTGCGCGAGCTTCGCGATGAAGCCGCCGTCTCGCAGCAGGAACTCGCTACAGCGGCCCGCCACTACGGCCTTGAGTGGACGCGTGACACGGTCGCAGCAATTGAGATAGGCCGCAGGGACATCCAGCTTGACGAGCTTCTTCTTCTGCCTCTCATCGCGACGAAGGCTTTCGGGAGGCCAACAAAGCTCGCGCACTTCTTCCCTGACGCGGGGCCACAGATTCGAGCAGGACGCGCAACGATTACCCCCAAGGGCGTCCGCGACTTCCTCGCGAGTAGGCCGCTCCCCCAGCCGGCCGAGTCACCCGAGTTCGAGAGCTTCGAGGAATTGGTCGAGTGGCGCCGCGAGCTGGCACGCGTTCCAGACGTAGCCGAAATCAAAGCCGCTCGCGCAATCAAGCAGGGGGTGACACCGGAACAAGTAATGAAAGCTGCACGCGCGAAGTGGAGCCGGAGTCTCGCCGACGAGCGCGATCGTCGCTTCGCGAAGCTGGACCTCCAACCGGCGACGGATCGCGAGGAGGCGGGTCTAAAGAGTCGAATCACAACTGAACTGCTTCGAGAGCTTGAGCCTCAACTTGTGAAGCGTCGCAAGGGCAAGCGCTAGAACGCGCTGGCCGGCAAGGCGGGCCCGCCACCGCGCGGGCTCTTTTGATTGGAGACACGTGGCCCATATCCAGCGT
>JBKKBA010000453.1:0-9288 GCA_046714275.1 Actinomycetota bacterium | reverse complement strand
CTCAAAGACCTGCCGGATCTCCACCTCTGACTCGCCGTCCAGGAAGAGGTTCGGGCAGCGCTTCATCCCCTCCACGGCCTCTTCCTTCGACGTGCACTGAAGGAGCCAGAAGCCGGCGATGAGCTCCTTCGTCTCGGCGAACGGACCATCGATCACCGTTCGCTTCGTGCCGGAGAACCGCACACGAGCACCCTTCGAGCTCGGCTGGAGCCCTTCCCCCGCCAGCATGACGCCGGCCTTGACCAGCTCTTCGTTGAACGCGCCCATCTCGGCAAGCTGCTCTGTGGTCGGCAGGAGGCCGGCTTCCGTGTCCTCGGTCGCCTTCACTATCACCATGAATCGCATCACACTCTCCTTCGCTCTGAGGGTCCGCCTGCGAACCCTACTCCTGCCCCTGCGTCGAACGAGCACCCCCAAAATCGACACGCCGCAAGAAAATCTTTGCCCGTGGTGCGGGTCGGAACTCCGCCGCGACAAACCCTGGCGTGGTTTCGTTTCATCTAGTTTCGAAACGAGACCACGCCAACGTCTTCTGCCCGCCGTGATCGGAGCCGGCCGTGGCGTAGAGGAATCCGGTGAGCCGGTGGAGAACCTGTGATCGTACGCATGATCGTGACTCGGGTGCTGATCCGCAACCCACGGTAGCGTAGACTGAAACAGGGGGGTTGGTATGAGTGGAAAATCGAAGTGGACTTCGGTGTTGGCTTGTGTGTTCGGTGTGAGTGCGCTGACGGTGCCGGCAGCGGCGCCGGCGGCGACTGCTCCGGTCGCGAAGCTTGCGAAGCCGGGGGCGAGCGCCTTTTGGCAGGGGAGAGCCCGGCCGGAGTACGACGCGCAGCTCAACAATTTTCAGACGGTCTATGCGACCGTCTATAACTGGAAGGCGTATGCGCGCGACTTTCCGTTGAAGGTCGGGTCCGGCGGGCATCGCCTTCGCGTCGCTGTCGACTGGTCGAGCTACAGCGACTACGTCGAGCTGGCGCTGGTCGATCCTTCCGGCGAGGAAGTCGAGTTCGCGTGGGGATACAACTCTGCGGAAGCCTTCGTCGAGCGCCCTCGCGCGGGGACCTGGATCGCACGGACGTACGCGTACGAGCCCGGCTTCGATGCGTTCCGGGTGCGCGCCAAGCTGGAGGGAGCGCCCGCGCCGCGGCCGCGTTCGGCACAGCGGCTGCTTCCCAACCTCCGGCTCGTTCCGCCGTTCGAGTTCACGTTCAACTCGCCGTACGACGGCTACTGCGAAGGTTGCTACGGCCGCGTGCCTCGCGTCACGCCGCCCGAGTCGCACACGTACAACTGCTCGGCGGGCGACATCGCCGAGCAGAGCGCCGTCCGCTGCCTGCGCTTCTCGCTGGGTCCGATGAACATGGGACCGGGACCGTTCCAAATGCGTTTCGATGGGCCGGGGCTGGAAGGCAAAGTCTTTCAGCGAATCCACGACACCGACGGAGCGGTGGTCGAGCGCGGAGCCGGCACCTTCGAGTACCACAAGACGCATCAGCACTACCATCACACCGGCTTCGGAACGCTCGAGCTTTACCGTGTGACCGATGCTGCCCGCGGGCGAATGGTGCCGGCCGGCACCGGCCCGAAGCAAGGCTTCTGCACGGCCGACATCGTCATGGTCAACTTCGAGCGTTTCTGGCAGGCACCGAAGGACTCGACCGAATCGACGTGTCTAGATGACTACACGGCCGCCGGCTACGTGCCGAGCGGAACGCTGATGGGCATCTCGCCCGGATGGGCCGACCTGTACGGCTGGAGCATGGACGGCAACTACATCGAGTTCGGCGACAACGGCGACGGGCTCTACGTAGTTCGTGCCATCGCCGACGAAGCGGGCCACGTACTGGAGACCGACGAGACCGACAACACGTCCTACGCGTACTTGAAGATCGAGGGAACGAAGATCCGGGTGCTCGAGCGAGGATTCGGCACAAGCCCGTGGGATCCCCGCAAGCAGTTAGCTCGCGACATCCTGAACCCAACGCCACCCGGATACGAGTAACGGCGGAACTCTCGACGGTTCTCGTTCGCTGCCGTCCCAGCATGCTGCGTAGTTAATTACTACGCAATAGGATACCCCCAATGATTAGTGGTGTCGGCAGGCTCGTTCGGGGCAGGATGGAGTCCCAGGGGGTCACCGGCCGCGAGCTCGCGCGGCGGGTCGGATGCAGCGAGGGTGCGATCCGGCAGTTGATCAGCGGCACCCAACGTTCGGGACGCTTCCGGGGACTCCGCTCCGTGCACGGACGCGAGCCGCTCGTGTGCCGGATCCAGCGCGCGCTCGATATCTCTGATGGGGCGCTGCGCCGGGCCATCGCCGGCGACGATGCAATTGCGCGGGAAGCCACATGGCGCGGCGCCGGTTCAGCCGGACAGATCAAAGACGTACTCCTGCTCCGCCACCGCGCCGCGATCTTGGCATCGGCCCGAGATCACGGCGCATCTCACGTTCGCGTGTTCGGCTCCCGCGCGCGTGGCGACGCCCACCCGGACAGCGACGTCGATCTGCTCGTCACCTTCGCGCCCGGCCGTTCGCTGATCGACCTCTCAGCGCTCATTCTGGACCTCCGCGAGATCTTGCATCGGGACGTTGATGTAGCGACCGAACGCGGGCTGCACCCTTCCATCCGCAGTCGCGTCGTCGCTGAGGCAGTGCGGCTATGAAGGGTGACCACCTCTACCTTGCCCACATAGCGGAGGCTTTGGAGCGTGTCCGCGAGTACACGAAGGGTGGGCGGAAGCGGTTCGAGGCAACGCCGATGGCGCAGGACGCGGTTCTCCGGAACCTTCAAACGCTCGCCGAATCGTCGCAGCGATTGAGCAAAGCGCTGAGGGCACGTCATCCCCAGATCGCATGGTCCGCGATCGCGGGTTCCCGCAATGTGCTCGTCCACGATTACCTCGGCCTCGACATGGACCTCGTCTGGAGCATCGTCCGGCGCAACGTTCCCGAACTACTCGCGATGGTGAAAGAAGAACTCCGGCGCCCAGATTGACCTACCCAGCCGTGCGGGGCCGGCGGCGTCGGGCCAGATCGACAGCGGCTGCTTGTTGCCGCGCAGAACGCGGTCAATCGTGCTCGTTCTCATATTTACTGGAAGCCGTCCCCTCGTATTCGACGCGGCCCTTTTCCTTACCTCCCCGCGAAGGCCGTGGCACCGAAACAGATCGCAAGGCTATCGCACGAATGAGTACCCATGCCAAACTCCGAACACGCCTGACCCCCGCTTTCCCCAGATCAGGGGCCTCTTCATGCAGCGCGCCGGTGCCTTCCTGTCGTCGCCCAGTGCTACCTTGTGGTTGCTCATCAAGAGGACCTGAGGGACTGGCCCGACGACGGTCCGGCAACCGGCCGCTAGGCACGGTGCCAATGCCATGACCGATGAGCAGGAGGTCTTGCAATGAAATCCGCTCCTCGACGTCCGCTGCCATCGGGCATGCAACACCCAGTCGCGATCACAACTGCCGTAAAGCAGTTGAATGAAGCTTTGAAGATTCGCAGTCACGCCCGGTATTACGTGGAACGATACGGTGACCGCTACCGATGGAGCATTGCATCTGGCGGCGGCTTCTATCCCCTGCTTCGCGAGGTTGCCGCGTACATGGACATCGATTACCGCAGGCTCATCCTCGGCTTCGACACCGTCGGAAAGATGACAATCGTCGCAGCAAACAAGCCGTCGCGGACCCGGCCGGACGCTTGGACGATGATCGCGCTCGCTGATGCACCGCTCTCTCAAGCTGCCCTGGTCGCTCGCCTTCGTTAGCGAGCAGCTCATGTTCATCGGAACCGTCTGGCACGCACCGCCTCCTTCAACGGATGAAGAGTGCGCTACTTCGGGTCATTGGGTTTGCTGTCTGGGTACCCGCAGTCTCTGCAAACACATTGCGGCTGGCCTTCCCAAATAAGACACCCGCCAAGCACCACCTCTCCGCGATATGCCGCCTGAATCGTGGCGCTCGTCGGGTCGCCATACCGAATTGGAATCACCCCGCGAGACCCGCACGCGGGACAGACCAGAGCATCGCGATCAGTCATCGCGCAAAACATCGCCTTGAGACCATTGCTTACTCCTGCGTGACTTCGACTGGTCCTTCTTCTTTCGGTGGTCGCACCTTATCCAGAGCCTGCTTGACCGCGTCGGAGAAGAAGTAGGAGCCGAGCGCACCGGCGAGGCCCGCGAACACAATGATCGCGTAACCCACAAGGATCAACTCGATCACCACGCCGGATCCCGTTCGAGGGACAACGGGCTCATTCGCGAGCGCGGCGAGAGCAGCCGAGTGTAGTGCCGAGCCATACGCCCGCGGCGGATCGAACTCGAACAGAAGCCGGCCACCGACGAGGATCACGATGACTGTAACGGAAAGAAGCACGGCGATGCGGTCGAACAGCGTCTTCTCAGCAGACCGCGCTGGGCCTATCGTCGCTGCCAGCGTCCGGCCGACGCGGGCGACCCGAGCAATTCGCAAGACCCGAACGAAGCGCAAGACGGGGATCGCCAAGATCAGGATTTCCCACCATCGGCGCTTAAGGAATCCAAACGTTGACGGATCGACTGTAACGCGAGTCACGAACTCCGCTACGAACAGAGCCCAGATCGCGTACTCAAGAACCTCCAAGGCCAAAGCGAATCCAGGAACCCGCTGTTCAAAGAGCGGCTCAAGAGCCCAGGCAAACATCCAGACTAGTCCCAGCACAATCAGCATCGGATCCAGCCTGTCGCCGATCCTCGCTGCGATTCGCTCGCGTTCCGTACGGGGTCGCTTCAACACAGCGCGCCTTACGGGACTTGGGCTGCGTGACTCAGACAATGCTCACCCTCCACTCGATCTCGGTGGAAGTTCGGACCGCCACTCCCCTTCCCTTCTACGGAATCTAACCACGCATCGTGAGTAGACGCTGCATGGCCGTCGGAAGTTCTTCAGCCAGTCGCATCACTATCGCGTCCGCGGAAACAGGAGGATTGCGTCGTCGATCGGCCATTTCCTGAATCGCTTCCCATACCGCGGCAGGCTGTTGTGCGACCAAGACGTCTGCAAACGAGTCGGGATGTTGCGCTTCGACGCCCACCGGGGCGCAGGATGCGGCGGGAAAATGCCGGAGGTTGAATGTGACAACGATCTCGGCTCCCGCTGCGACCGCCGCCGCGAGCACGTGACGGTCTCTCTTGTCGTTCGTCATTTGCTCGATGAGGACCGGATCGGGGTCAACCAGCGCTCCGGGTACGGCACGCTTCATTTGATCGATGCGCCTCCGCACCCTCTCGCTGCCCAGATCTTGCCGTGCCTGCTCCAGGCTGGCGGTGACTTCCTCAAGTATGGCCGTGCTCCAGTGGATTCGATACAGGTGGGTCCGGGCGGGGACCGTGATGAAGAAATCCGTCAGCGCGATCCCATAGAGGACGTTAGGTCAAACAGAACGGCTAGGGCCATCGCATCTACCCTAGCCGCTGTATCAGACGCGCTTTAGTAGCGGAACCCGAGTTCCTCGCCTTCGCGAACCATCTCGTCCAGAGCAGCGCGTCGTTCCTTATCCTTGACCTGAAGATATGCGAGGACGTCACCGAGTCGAACCCTCCGATGCGTCCCGACCATCTCAAACGGGAGTTCCTGCTGGTCGAGAAGTCGCGCGAAGTAGGGGCGGGAGACGTTGAGCATTTCGGCTGCTTCCGTTGTGGTGAGGAGTTCGTTGACCGGGACTATCGCCACTCGCTGCCCCTGCTCGAAGTCATCGACGACAGACTCGAGCAATTGCATGAAGGCGGGCGGGAGTATTACGTGTTCGCCGGCCAGTCCGACGAGGAAGATCTGTCCCCCACTCGCCTCGATCGAGGCACTTCCCTCAGCAGCGAGCAGTTCGCGCAACACGGCCAGGAACCCGCGGAAGGCTTCCGCGGAGCCCTTCTCGGGTTCAAGCATCAGTGGCCGCATGGCTCTCATCTTTCCTCGACCAGACTACCCAGTAACTGAAATAAGTGCAACGGCAGATCCTGGAAGTAGCGGACCACTGGTTGGCGGATTTGTCCTTTTTCAAGGACCTTCCTGGTCCAGAACGCGTTAGCCCTTCGTTCCCTTCACGGCGCTACATGAAGCCGAGCCGATCGGGCACATCCAACCGCTCACACGCAAAACGTACCGGCCGAACGGAAACACGCCGCTCTACGACGCAATCGGCCGCGCCATCCACGCCGCCCAGCAAACCCAAGCCGCCGGCCCGTCACGCCGCGTCCTGTTCGTCATCCACACCGACGGACAAGAGAACGCCAGCAATGAGTGGACGAAAGACGCGATCCGAAGCCTGATCACACAGAAGCAGGACGAAGGGTGGTCGTTCCTCTACTTCGGCGCCGAATTCAGCACCTACGCCGACGCCGCCGCCATCGGAATCTCGAGTCAGTCGACCGCACGATTCAACCGCAACGCCGACGGCGTCTCGCGCTCAATGCAATCCTTGTCGGAACAGACGGCCCCGCTACCGTCGCCATCGCACCGGCCCGGCGACCGAATCCCGACCAAGTAGCACACCCACCACCCGGGGTCGGGGCGCGCAGAAGAGCACCTGAACACGCCCCCAAATGCCGTCAGCCGATCGCCGGCAGCCAGATGGCGGCTGCTCCGGTGCAACCTTGTGCGCACGCTCGTAGCGCGGCGTAATTCCGGGATCGCTTTCCCCAGACGGCTGCTACGGTGTCTTCGATGGACAAGATCGTGGTGTCCCGTGATCATGTCGTTTCGCTAGGGCACGCCGCGTTGGACAACGCGTCTTCGCTCTGTAACGAATCTGGGCTGCTATCGGCGAACGGCCACGCCGCGACCATCGCGGCATCAGAGTCATCATCCTGCGCGCAGCCGAACACGTGCGGATCCTCGCCAGCGACGGCGAGATCCTCCGCGAGCTCACACTCAATGACGAGCGCATCTACTACGGCACAGGCCGGCCGCCAGGCCCCCGAAGGACGGGCGCTCAAGCTAAAGAAACAGAACTAGCGTCTACGATGTCCCGAGGCATCTGTCCACTGTCCAGCGTCAGGCAATCCTTCCAGCAAGGCACTGGACGGCCGAGGAAACCCGAGAGAGAATGCCCGGGAAGAGGGGGTGTCACATGGACGACCAGTCCCAACCGGCCGAGAGCATGATGACTTACGACGATGCGGCATATCCGCCTCCCGCGTTTCCCCCTACACCACCGCCGAAGACGCGACGGCGCGTCGCCCGACGGCTCGGCTTCACGCTCGCGGCGCTCCTGCTCCTCTGGGCCGCCACCGCCCCCGCTCTCCTCTACGTCAAATATCAGGACGACCGGAAAGCCGACCGCGCCGCCAACATCGCCCTGACCAGCAGTATCGCGTCGCTGAAACGCCGACTCGACTTCCTCGACACACGCGCTGGCAGCATCGAAGATAAACTCCCCGTCGATCTCGCAGCCCTCATCGAAAAAGTGAAACCATCCGTCGTCACCGTCTCCGTAGGAGACTCCCTCGGATCCGGCTTCGTCATGGCCATCTCCGACGTGCCCGCCCCACACAAAAGCGCCATCATCACCGCCGCCCACGTCGTTCAAGCCGCTACAGACCGCAGTGGTCCGCACGTCTACGTCAAGCAAGGCGAAAGGTCGGCACTCTCGCTGCTTCAAAGTTGGGATTTCGCAAGCGACCTTGCGCTCATCTTCTCACCCCTCGACCTACCCACACTCGGCTGGGCGACCGATAACAACCACAAGCCCGCAGACGGTCAACAAGTCGTCGCACTCGGAAGCCCCTTCGGACTCGAAGGAACCACCACGAGCGGCATCATCTCCAAAGTCACCAACGACTGGATCGTCACCGACGCCGCGATCAACTCAGGAAACTCCGGAGGGCCGCTCCTGAATCGATACGGCGAAGTCCTCGCAGTAAACAGCTTCACACTCTCGGAGGCACAAAACTTCAACATCGCAGTCCGCGTCGAACGCGCCTGCGCCGAAATACTCGACTGCACTTGAACCCGAGAGGCCCCCTTCGATGGCTACGAGACGCCGACCATTCGCCGCCCTTCTGGCCACGCCCACATTCCGTCGTCGTGAAGACCTCTTTCTACTAGCGGTCGCTGGTGAAATTGAGACCGGCGGCTATGAAATGGCGTGGCTCGTTCCAAGCGGGGATATCCTCGACAGAGTTCGTGCCAGCGCCAGGAGCCGATTGCGTTTCTCCGCATCAATGGAGTCGGGAACGAACGACCAATGGATGCCCCACCGACTGAGCCGAACTGAACTTCCGAAGCGCATCCTGGCGACGCTCGAAGGCATGAAACGCACCAATAGCCGAGACTAGGCGATGCCGCTTGACGGAAATTTGACCCGAGGACAAGGATGGCCGGATGAGCGATGAGGACGAAATAAGAGTCGTCAAGGCGAGATTCGAGGAGTTACAAGAGCGCCTGCCGATCGCCTACAAGGCATACGGTGGCACGCCCGAATTTGGTCAACTGGAGCGCGAGTACTTCGAGACACGCGATCGCTATCACGCACTGGTTTCCCAAGCGGGCCGCGGGTGGGAGCGACAACACCGGCATGAACAACGCAGGGATAGACCTCGGCGGGACGCACGCGGCGCGATCGGCGGGTTGCTGTTTCTCGGAGCGACCATCGGAGCAATCATCTGGTACGTGGCTGGCATCGTTGCGTTCTTCCGCGTCTATGAAACACCCAGAGCCTACTGGGGATTCATGCCAGGAAGCGCGGCTGGGCTCACTTGGTGGGATCGCGCGCCAAACGGTGCGCTCAATGTTAAGTGGCTCGCCGCGATGCTGGGCCTGTCGTTCCTCGGCACTACTGGCGAGAAACTCCTCGGGATCCGAAGGGGATAAAGGCGCTCGATGGATCCTGATGAGCGGGACATTGGAGTTCATCTCGTCCCGCTGCATGTCGGGGGCGGGTTTAGGGAGCACGATCCGACGCGCTCGCTCGCCTAGCAGTCCAAACGGATTCAAGCGGCTAGGCTGGAAGGGCGCTCCCGCCCAAGGGGAGATTCATTTGAATTCAGCAACTTCATGACTATCAGATGTGGAACCGATTGGTTATCCGCGTCGTTGCCCGCGGGAGTGGCACTAGCAATCCTCTTCTTAGGACACCTCCCGGAAAAGAAGCGACAAGGCAAGGTGTTCGATGAGCAGCATCCCCAGATGGAAGCATCGTGGGCGCGAGAAGAGGCGACCTCTAGAATCAACCGCGATCCCCCCCCGCCAACAGTTTCAAGAAGACTTATCGCTTCGAAGGGAAGCTCAGAAACACGATGCCCGGCT
>JBKKBA010000452.1:0-3868 GCA_046714275.1 Actinomycetota bacterium | reverse complement strand
TCAACGACCCCGACGTGCTGGCGAAGGTCACCCGCACAACGGGTGAGGCGATGCCGGGGCTGGACGTTCGCACGATGCCCGACGACGAGCGGCTCGCCGGGCGCGGCTGGTAGCGGCGATGCGCGTCGGCGTCCTGGCCCTTCAGGGCGACTTCCAGGCGCACCAGCGGGCCCTTCGCGCTGCGGACGACGACGTCGAGGCGGTGCAGGTACGCACGCGCGAAGACCTGGAAGGCGTTGACCGGCTGATCATTCCCGGCGGGGAGTCCACGACGATCGGCAAGCTGGCCGTGCAGTACGACCTGGTGGATCCGCTGCGAAAGCGCGCGGAAGCGGGGATGCCGGTGTTCGGGACGTGCGCGGGGCTGATCGTGTGCGCGCGGCGCGTCACCGACGGTGACCAGCCCCTTTTGGGAATCGTCGATGTGACGGTACGGCGGAACGCCTTCGGCCGGCAGGTGGATTCCTATGAAACGGATCTTGAGTTTGCCGGGATCGGGTCGATCCACGCCGTGTTTATCCGGGCCCCGTGGATCGAGCAAGCCGGTCCGGGCGTCGAAGTGCTGGCGGCGCACGATGGGCGGCCGGTCGCGGCCCGCCAAGGGTCCACCCTGGTATGTTCGTTCCATCCTGAGTTGACGAACGACCCACGAATCCACCAACTCTTCCTGGAGATCTGAATGGGCGGCCATTCTCATTGGAAAGGCATCAAAGAGAAAAAGGGCAAGACCGATAAGGCGCGAGCCAAGGTCTTCGCGAAGCTGCTGCGCGCCATCGAGATCTCCGCCCGTCAAGGCGACGCCAATCCCGACAACAACCCGACGCTGTGGGATGCGATCCAGCGAGCCAAGGATTCCAGCGTTCCCAAAGACAACATCGATCGAGCCATCGCGCGCGGGGGCGGCGCCATCGAGGGGGAGAACTACGAGACCGTCGTGTACGAGGGATACGCGCCCGGGGGGGTCGCGGTCCTTGCCGACACGCTGAGCAACAATCGCAACCGGACGTCTCAAGATCTGCGCGCCATCTTCTCCAAGCACGGCGGAAACATGGGCGAGCCGGGAAGCGTCAAGTGGATGTTCGACAAGCGCGGCGTGATCCTGCTGGAAAAATCCACCGTGGAAGAGGACCGTCTGATGGAGCTGGCGTTGGAAGCCGGAGCCGACGATGTCAT
This sequence comes from Actinomycetota bacterium, assembly GCA_046714275.1. GTDB lineage: Bacteria > Actinomycetota > AC-67 > AC-67 > AC-67 > JBKKBA01. Next base: position 2,695 of record JBKKBA010000452.1, on the reverse strand, counting down.
CGACCAGGAATCCGATTGGGAGGTGACCACCGATCCCTCCGCTTTCCTGGCTGTGCGGGCGGCGGTCGAGCAGGCCGGGCTGGCGATCGTCAGCGCCGAGATCACGATGGTCCCGCAGAATCGGGTGGCCGTCGATGGTGAAGACGCCAAAAAGATCCTGAAGATGATGGACGCCCTGGAGGATCATGACGACGTCCAGGCCGTCTACGCCAACTTCGACATCCCCGAATCGGTGCTGGCCGAAGTCTGATCCTTCGCCCGGCAGGAACGCGCCCTGCTGGCACCGAATTCGGCTCCATGAGATTCTTTCGGTTCGTCCTGATCGGCGCCGTGGTGCTGGCCGCAGCCGGCGTGCCGGCGAGAGCCTCCACGATCCGTCAGATCACCGTTTCCGGCGTTTCGTTTACACCCTCCGTTGTTCACGCGGTGGGTGGTGACCTGTTGCGCTGGACGGTGCAGGACGGCACGCACACGATCACTGCTTACAACGGAGGAGTGTTCAACAACTCGCTGGCCAACCCGGGAACGGTTTACGATTTCACGTTTGCCGGCGGCACCGCTCTGTATCGATGCGAGTTCCACTCCGGCCTGAATGCGCTGACGCTGGTCTGTGAGGGCATGTGCGCCGCGATCACCGATCGCACGACCGCGCCCGGGTCCACGGCGATTCTGACACCCACCGATGGCGCCGACATCCCCACGGGAACCTTCCGGATGGAGGGAACGGCGGACCCTCAAACAACCGCGATCATCGCCGAGGGGGGCGTCGAGCGGGCCAGGGCGGTCGCCAATGCCTCGGGAATCTGGCGCGTGGACGCGACCTTTGCCCAAGGCGTGCATTCGGTCATCGCGCACGCGGTGGACGTGGACGGACGTGCCGGGCCGGATTCGGCCCCGGTCGCCTTCCGAATCACCGCCGATACCACGCCGCCGACGGCCGCGATCGGCAACCGAGACCCGGCCGTCTTCGTGATCGGTCCCGCCCAGATCCGGGGAACGGCCGCCGACGATACGGCCGTCGCCTACATCGAGGTGGAAATCTTCCCCCTGCTATTGAGCGAGCCCCGGATCGTGCAGGCCGATTTGTGCACCGGCTGCGGCGGAAAGGCGGTCACGTGGGCCCTGCGTCGCGACATCCCGCGGGGCGTGCTGTGGGTCCGGGCCCGCGCCGTGGACTTTGCCGGAAACCTGGGGGAGTGGACTCCGTCGATCAAGGTGATCAACACATCGATCCGAGGTTCCTGACCTTCGCTCAGATCAGATCCACCGGCAGTGCGCGCGGCAATTCGCGGTCGTCGCCCAACGCGGCGTTGCAGAAAGCCGGACGCGCCCCAGGCCTACCCATCATTAGTGCTTGTATTCACTAGTGAGTCCAAGCTATACTGCTGAAAGGATGAATGCACGGGACGATTTCGAGCGGGTTCTGGCCGCGGCGGCGCGGCTCCAGAAGCTCGTGCCGGACGCCGTGCTTGTTGGGGGAAGCGCGGCAGCGCACCATGCCGGCCACCGCGTCTCCTTCGATGACGATCACGTGATTGCCGACCTTCGAGAACGCTTTGAGGAGATCCTCGACGTGCTCGAGAGCGACGAGGATTGGAAGACGGCCCGGATCCGCCCGCCGGTCCTCATCCTCGGCCGCCTCGACGGCATCGAGACGGGAATCCGGCAGCTCATCCGGCGTCGCCCGCTCGAGATCGAGGTCGTGGGAGCCGGATCGGAAACACTTCGCGTTCCGACGCTTCACGAGATCCTGCGGATCAAGGCGTGGCTTGCGCTCCGCAGAAACGCGACGCGCGACTATCTGGATATCGCAGGGCTTGCAACGCGCATCGGATCGTCGGAGGGCGCCGGTGTCGTGCTCGGCATGGACGACTACTACGCCGATCAGCTCGGCCCCGGCGGTGCGCGCGTCGCGACACAGGTCGCCAAGCAGCTCGCCGATCCGCAGCCATACGATCTGTCCGACGTCGACTTCCGTCATTACCGCAAGCTCGAGCGCCGCTGGCGCGATTGGAGCAACGTCGCGGCGGCATGCCGCACGCTCGCGGCGGACGTCCTCGATCTGGTGGCGCAGGAGTGACGATGCGATTCCGACACCTTGACTACGCCGGCTCCGCGCCCGTCGAAGAGCTCGGCGCCGCCGCGATCGACGACCTGCTCGACCGGGGAGACCTCGACGCCTGGCAACCCATCGCCTCTGCGGTTCGCCGCGACCCGTTCGGTCCGCTCGCGGAAACCGTCCTCAAGCTCTGCGCCGCCCATGCCATGTACGGAACGTCTATCCTGTGGCCCGCGTGGATCGCGCGCCTGCGCCGCGGCCCGGCCCCGCGCAAATCAATCCCGCTCGCGGCGCTTCGCACCCGCGCCGGTGTTACGCAGCAACAGATCGCCGAACGCATGCGGATCTCACAGTCCGACGTCTCAAAGCTGGAGCGTCGCGCAGACGTCAAGGTGTCGACGCTGCGAGCCTACCTGGATGCCCTCGGCGCGACGCTTCGCATCACCGCGGGACTGCCGAAGGCAAAAACCGCCGTCGACTTGTCGATCGGCGAGGTGAAGCAGGTTCGGTAGCCGGCTTCGGTAGCGGCGATGCCAAGTGCGAGTGATGGCATCGAGCCGCGTGGCCGTGGCCGCTCCGATCCTGCCTCTCAGCGATCTTCGCGAGCGCGGCGCTTTCCCCGCCCGCCTTGTCCGC
>JBKKBA010000451.1:0-5711 GCA_046714275.1 Actinomycetota bacterium | reverse complement strand
AGTCCAAGGTGTAGATCTGCTTGCCCTTGATCGTCTCCGGCACTTCGCCCTCAACGATCTTGGACGCCAGGCCCTCGACGATCGCGGTTTTGCCGACACCCGGCTCGCCGATGAGAACCGGGTTGTTCTTGGTACGGCGCGACAGCACCTGCATCACGCGCTCGATCTCTTTGTCGCGACCGATCACCGGATCCAGCTTGGTCTCGCGCGCAAGCTGTGTGAGGTTGCGGCCGAACTGGTCCAGCACCAACGACCCCGAAGGGGTCTGCTCGCCCGGCGCACCGGACGGGGCCCCGGGCTCTTTGCCGCCCTGATAACCGGAGAGAAGCTGGATGACCTGCTGGCGGACCTTGTTCAGGTCGGCGCCCAGCTTGACCAGCACCTGCGCGGCCACGCCTTCGCCCTCACGGATCAAGCCCAGAAGAATGTGTTCGGTGCCGATGTAGTTGTGACCCAACTGCAGCGCTTCGCGAAGGGACAGCTCCAGCACCTTCTTGGCGCGCGGCGTGAATGGGATGTGACCGGTCGGAGGCGTCTGACCCTGGCCGATGATCTCTTCGACCTGCTGACGTACGGCCTCCAGCGAAATGCCGAGCGACTCAAGCGCCTTCGCGGCGACGCCCTCGCCTTCGTGAATCAGGCCGAGCAGGATGTGCTCGGTGCCGATGTAGTTGTGGTTGAGCATCCTCGCTTCCTCTTGGGCGAGAACGACAACCCTGCGGGCCCGGTCGGTAAAGCGCTCAAACACGTCGTCAGCCTTCCTCTCGCGTCACGGCCGGATTATATCTCCGGCCGTTCGCTCTTCCTCAGCGTTTCCTTCGCTCGTTCGATTCCTGTAACGACAGTCCTTGCTGTTTCATACGTTTCGTCGGCCGTTGCGGACGTCTCCCTAAGTCTTGAATCAAGGCTACCGGCGCCGGCATCCCAAACGACGCCCCTCCGATCAAGGGTATTCCCATCTTCGGCCGCCTGGGACCGTCCCTTCCATGACCTCAACGGGCTATTTCCCCGCTCGCTCGGGTTTCTCACGCCGAGCCGACAGATGTCCGCTTTGGCATGATCCCTTGGTGACGCAGCGTGGTCGGCGTCCCATCTGACGGCGTCTCCTAGAATCCGGTTCCCTTGGCCCACCGGGAAGCCCCAAAACCACCGTCGATCTTTCGGAACAGGCGGTTCCGCCGGCTGTTTGCCGCGCAGACGATCTCACGCTGGGGCGACACGTTCAATCACGTGGCCCTGGCGATCCTCATCTTCCGTCTGACCGGATCGGGAATCGGCGTCACGGTGGTCGTCGTGGCCGAGATCATTCCCGTCCTTGCTCTCGCGCCGCTGGCCGGTGCCCTTGCCGACCGGCTCCCCCGCGTGCGCGTCATGATCGCTGCCGACCTGTGGCGAGCGGCCCTAGCCGCGATGCTCCCCCTGGTCGACCACAACGTAGCCGGTGTCTATGCCATCGCATTCGGGCTGTCGGTGGGAGGCGTGGTCTTCAACCCGGCGTCGGGCGCGGTACTGCCCGGCGTCGTGGATCGTTCGGACTTGGTTCGAGCCAACGGAACGCTCTGGTCGGCGGCCGTGATCTCGCAGATCGCCCTGGCGCCGGCGGCGGGATTCGTCGTCTTCGCGGCCGGCGTCGCGCCGGCGTTCTTCATCAACGCGGCCAGCTTCGCGATCTCGGCCACAATCCTGGCACGGCTGTCGATCCCTGACGAAGTGCGTGACGAAGTGCGCGACGGAGAGCCTGCCGCCAAGGAGCCGGTCAGAGCGCGCGGCATCGGCATCATCCTCCAGGACCCTGTGCTGCGACTTCTGGGCGGGGTGCAGATCCTGGCGGCGCTTTCCGCGGGAGCGACCAGCGCGCTGCTGATCGTGCTGGCGCAACGGCGACTGCGCGTTGGCCCCGAAGGCTTCGGTGTGATGCTTGCCGCGATCGGTGCCGGAGCTGCCCTTGGGGGCTTGCTGATCCGCCGGGTGTCTGGGCCCCCCGACCGCCCCGGCCTGGTGTTCGGCCCGTACTTGCTCCGTGGCTTCGTAGACCTTCTGCTGGCGACGACTCGTTCGCCTGCGCTGGCGACCGCCGGTTTGGCCGCCTACGGTGTCGGCACGTCCACGGGGATGGTGACCTACACATCGTTCCTGCAATCCCACGTCGATGACCGGCAGCGGGGCCGCGTCTTCGCCGGATTCGACATGATCTGGCAGGCGGGGCGTCTGGTATCGCTTGGAGCGGGCGGGGTGTTGGTCGACGCCGTCGGCATCCGTGCCGTCTACTACCTGGGTGGTGCGTTGCTGCTGGTCGCGGGGGGCATCGGATTGGCGCGCCTGCGCGGCCTGACGCCTACGACGGAGTCTTAACCTGCGTCCACGTCTTGCCGTCGTCGGTCGTCTTGAAGACCGACGTCGCATCGGCGGCGTAGGCCACGGCAGAATCCTTCGCGCTGATCGCCAGCGACGTGATCTCAATCTTTGGCGGAAGGCCGCCCAGCGCCGGCAGCCACGTCGCACCGCCGTCGCGCGTCACCTTCATCCCACGAAACGTAAAGGCCAGGATGTGCTTCGCGTCCGACGGATCGGCTGCGATTGCGATGACCCAGCCCACACCCAGCGAAGAAACCGGCTTCCACGTCTTTCCTGCATCGATCGAGCGCACCATGCCCTTGGGCGTTCCGGCCAGCACCGTGCCGGGCGCCGCCGGACCGGCCAGCGCGTAGACGGAAGGATCGACCGGAAGCTTCGACCAGCTCTTGCCCCCGTCCTCGCTGCGCAGCACTCCGCGGCGGCCCGAGTCGGCGCCGTAGACCGCGCCGTCGCCGAACGAAACGGCCATGGAGTGGAAGTCGGCCGGTGGGGTGAGGACGTCCGAGACATGCGACCAGCTTGCCCCGCCGTCGGTCGAAGATTCCAGGCCCAACTGCGGACGCTTCGGCGAGTGCCCGCTTCGGTAGAGAACGCCGGTCTTCGGCTCGATGCTGAAACCCATGTGATCGCTGCGGTCGGGCCCGGACCAGGCCCACGACGACTCGTCGGCCGTCTTGATCAGCCCGTGATGGGTCGCGACGTACAGCCCACCTTGCGCGTCCACGCCCAGACCGTGGATGTGGCTGACGACGACCGGATCCTGTTTGGGGGAAGACGCCGATGGAGAATCGCCCTTTGAGCAGGCGGCAAGGACAAGCAGCATGGCGGCCAGGACCGCTGGTCGGCTCTTCGTCATTCCCCGCCTCCTCCGCGCGTTTGATACCCCCAGGGGGTAGTCTTGCACATTATCTCTGAGGGGGCCCAGCATGCGTGTTCGCATCATCGTGTCCGTTCTGGTCGCCGGATTGGCACTGTCCGCCTGCGGATCCGGCGGTGCCGAGCCGAAGCAAACGCAGGAGATCCGGATCACCCTGGCCGGCTCGCGCTTCGTACCCGACACGGTGAGCGTGAAAGTGGGGACGCGTGTCACCTTCGTCGTGGTCAACGACGACGCGGTCGAGCATGAGATGGTGATCGGAGACGAATCCGTCCAGGCCGAGCACGAAGCAACCGCTCAGCACGGCGGCCACAGTGGGGGCGGGCCCGGGCAGGTGCGTGTTCCGGCGAAGTCCACCAAGCGCATGAGTTTCACCTTCACCAAAGCCGGAACGCTGATCTACGGATGCCATCTGAGCGGCCACTACGCGGCCGGGATGAAAGGCACCGTAACGGTAACGGGTTAACAGGGTGCATCGATCAAATCGGCGCTCCCGCCCACGCCCGTTCCTTGTCCACGGGCTTTCCCCGGTATCAAAGATCTGTCAAACGACTTGGGCGTTCAGCCGCCGGCAGCAGGCCGGTCCGCTGCATCGGCTTGTTGGGCAGCACGATCTCGCAGGCGCTTCAAGAACGGGTCATGGACTTCCTGCGCCGCAAGCCAATTCAACTCTTCCTGCAGAGTCATCCCTTCGATCTCTGCCGAGATCTTGTCGCGGGCCAATCGCATCATGGCGACTGCGTCGAACTTCTTCTCGATCTTACTCATCTGATAACACCTCGCGTGGCGTCCGAATCTCGATCATTGGATAGCCCTTGCGCAGGTTCACGGAGTTGTATCCGTGGATCCGCTGCAAGTTCACGATGTGCTTGAAGTTCCAGCTCACCAAAACGTCCACGCGGCCTACAGTCGCGATGGCAATGTGCTGGGCGTCGGCCCGCATCCTGGCGGTGAGCACACCGGCGGCAACGTATGCCTCCGCAAGCTCCCCGGCTTCAGCATCAAGCTGGAGCGTCTCGATGTGCGCCTCAGGCACGGAGGAAAGTCTCCGGCGGACCTCGTCCGGTGCTGCGGCGAGCTCTTGCACCGTCAGGGTGGACAGGACGAGGAGGCGCTCACCTGTCATGAAGCCCTCCATGAGCCGGACCGAATGCTCGGCGAACTCTGCATCCTCGCAGCCACCCAGGACCGAGGTGTCCGTGTAGATCCGGATCTTCATGGTCTCAACCCTATCCGCCGCAGTTCAGGACGTGGGATCTTTTCCAGTGACCAGCAGACGCGGCGGGCGCCCCTTGGTCCGTCGGTTAGTCGGCTTCGGGCCGTAGCAGGGGGAAGAGGATGACGTCGCGGATGGAGGGGACGTCGGCGAGGATCGCGGCGAAGCGGTCGATGCCGAAGCCCAGGCCACCGGTCGGCGGCATGCCGTGCTCCAGCGCCTTTAGGAACTCCTCGTCGATCGCCATTGCTTCGTCGTCGCCTGCCGCTCGCTGCCGCATCTGATCTTCAAACCGGGCGCGCTGATCGATCGGATCGTTCAGCTCGCTGTAGGCAGGCCCGATCTCGACGCCGGTGATCTGCAAGTCGAAATGCTCGGTGAAGCGGGGGTCGTCGCGATGCGGCCTGGCCAGCGGCGACACCTCGCGCGGGAAATCCATGACGAACGTCGGCTGGAACAGCGTGGACTCGACCTTCTTCTCGTAGATCTCCAGGACGGTCTTGCCGGCACCCCACACGGGATCGCACGGCACGCCGTGGGCTTCGGCGATCTCTTGCAGTTTCGACGGAGCCATGTCCAGGTCCAGCGTCTCGCCGACGGCCTCGCCGGCAAGGTCGATCAGCCGGGCGCGCCGGAACGGAGGCTTCAGGCCGAGGGGGGTGCCTTGATAGACAAGATCCGTGGAGCCCAAGACCTCCTGGGCGACGGTGGAGATCATTGACTCCATCAGCTCCATCATCGTGTGGTAGTCGCCGTAGGCTTGATACGCCTCCAGCATCGTGAACTCGGGATTGTGGCGGACGCTGATGCCCTCGTTGCGGAAGTTGCGGTTGATCTCGAAGACGCGATCCAGGCCGCCGACGATCAGGCGCTTGAGATACAGCTCGGGAGCGATCCGCAGATACAGATCGATATCCAGCGCATTCATGTGGGTGACGAACGGCCTAGCCAGCGCTCCCCCGGGCGTTACCTGCAACATCGGAGTCTCGACCTCGATGAAGTCGCGCGCGGTCAGGAATCGGCGAATGGCATCCACCATTCGAGCGCGCAGCAGCGCTACGCGGCGCGCGTCGGGGTTCACGATCAGGTCCAGGTAGCGCTGCCGGTATCGCGCCTCGACGTCTTGGAGTCCGTGCCACTTTTCGGGCATCGGCCGGATCGCCTTCGAAAGCAGGGAAACTGAATCGCACCGGACGCTCAGCTCGCCCTTCTTGGTCTTGATGACGTCCCCGTCGGCTCCCACCCAGTCGCCCAGGTCCAGGT
>JBKKBA010000450.1:0-7326 GCA_046714275.1 Actinomycetota bacterium | reverse complement strand
TTCGCGCCGTGGGGTCGCGCACGGATGGTCGCTCGCAGGCTCACCCCGCCAACCCTAGCCGAGGCCGGTGGCCGGGTCGCCCGGGTTCTGGACGCCCGGGTGGACGACCGGGTGGACGACCTGGTGGAACTACAGCCAGCGCAGGGGGTTCTGCGGCGATCCGCGGCTCCACACCTCGAAATGAAGATGCGGACCGGTGCACCAGCCGGTGCAACCGACGGCGCCGATCACCTGTCCCTGCTGGACACGCTCGCCCGGACGAACCAGCGAACGGGCTTGATGCGAATACATGGTTGCCAGCGAGAAGCCGTGGTCGACGACGGTGACCAGACCGTACGCGCCCAGGTACACGACGTCCACGACGACTCCGGCGCGCGCGGCGCGGATCTTCGATCCATATTCGGCGGCGATGTCCACGCCGGTGTGGTTGGACTTGTATTTGTAGATCGGGTGAATGCGCGGACCGAATGGCGATGAGATGCGACCCTCGACCGGCCACCAGATCGCCCCGCTCTGAGACTTCTCGACGGGCTGCCCTTTCTGCGCCGCGCCTACCAGCAGCTTGATCGCGTTCGTGCCGGTTCCGTACGAGCGGACGATCAGGTCGATGCCGGTCGGGTCGTTGGTGATCTGGGCCAGCGCGTCCGCCCGAGCGGCCAGCGCGGACGTCAGATCGTTCGCGGCTCGCTGCTTGGACTCCGCCAGCGACAGCAGCCGCCGCTGCTGCTCTTCCAGCTTGCGGGTCTTGTCAATGATCGCTTGCGTCTGCGCCTCGACGCGGTTTTTCTCGACGCGCAGGCGGTCGCGGCTCAGACGGAACTGGCCGACGGTGCGTGCGTTGGAATCCACGACGCTGTCCAGGTAGACGCGCGCGCTGGCGAACGACGCCATGTCGGCCGAAGACATCAGGGTCAGCACGTCGGTCCAGTTGCCGGTGGCATACAGCGACACCGCATTCTGACCCAGCCGCTGAATGCTGTTTTTGTAGGCCCCATCGGCCGCCGTTACCGCGCCGGTAGCTTGGTCGCGTTCTAGCTTTGCCCGCTCCACTTCGGGACGCAGGCGATCCAGGCCGTCCTGAAGATCATTGATCTTGCGCTCCAGGCCGGCCAAGGACTCCTCGATGCCGCGACGCTTTTCGTCGGCGTCCCGAAGGAGGGCAAGCAGGGCGGACTCCTGTTGGGCACGGACTTCCGTACGGGCTTTTTCCAGGTTGGAGTCCTTCTTTTCCGCGCGCGCCGGCACACCTGCGGCCAGAAGAGCCGCAAGCGTGAGGGCCAGGACGAATCGAGTTTTCACAGTTGGCATATTGTGCGGGCAGTCACGGCTTCGCGCGACCCCCACTGTTCAACGCCATAGCGTCCGATCGGTTATTCGGCGAGGAGACCCCGTCGTTCCCAAGGCCACCAGGGGCGGTTTAATGCTCACAATAGGTGATCTTCTCTGCATTGGGTTAGAATTGAGGCAATTCGGGGATTACTCCCCCGGTCGCGGTTTTCAAGGGGCGCGCGTATCGCGACCGCCGGTGGGGTCGCGCGCCACTAGCGGAGGTGTTCCCTTTGACGAAGCACACACGCAGGGCGGCCCGCGTCCTGATCGCTGCATCGCTGCTGACGGCACTGGCCGCTCCGGGACCGTCCAGCGCCCGGCCGTTCGACCACGTGGTGGCCGGCGTCGGCACGTCGGGAATCGGCGACCGGCTGGCGATCTACGGCTACGACTCGCTGTTGGCCGACGACGGCGGCGGCGCCTTCATTCGCACCTACCTGGGACGAACCACGATCGATGTGCCGTTTGACTGTCTGGTGGTTGGATTCATCCCGCAGCACACGGTTTACGCTTCCGGAACAGGTACGAATGGCACCAGGTATTACATCGGCGTTCAGGACAACACGACACCGCCGGCGATCGGGCCGTACGACACCATCTCGATCTCGACAACGCCGGGGACGGGTCCGTGCGGTGCCTGGTTCTTCAACACCGTGAACTGGTTCCCGGTTTCATTCGGCGATTTCATCATCGCGCCGTAGCTCGACCATCACCCCACTTCTGCAGCGCTCGGAGACGATCCGGGCGCTGCAGACGTTTCACCCCTGCGAAGCGTCAGCGGACGAGCTTCTGCAGCAGCAGCGCTTCAGCCAGGCATGCGCGCGCGAACTCGCTTAGATGCAAGCTCTCGTTCTCACCGTGCGCCCGCGTGTCGGGATCCTCCACGCCGGTCAGCAAGATCGAGGCCTGCGGGTACGCATCGGCGAATGCGGCCACAAACGGGATCGTTCCCCCCACACCCATGTCCACCGGGGCGCGACCGTCCCACGCCTCCGTCATCGCGGCCCGAGCAGCCAGGTACGCGGGGCCGTCGGCCTTCAGCGCGTAGGGCCGCCCGGCTGCGCCCTTCGTCACGCGCACCTGCGCTCCCCATGGAGCGTTCGACTCCAGGTGTGCGGCAAGCTCGTCCAGCGCGCGCACGGGATCGTCACCGGGTGCGATCCGCATGCTTACTTTGGCTCGAGCAACCGGCACCAGTTGATTGGACGCGGCTTGCACGGTGGGAGCGTCGATGCCCAGCACGCTGATGGCCGGTCGCGTCCAGATGCGTTCGGTCGGGGAGCCTTGACCGATCAAGCGCACGCCGCGAATCACGCCGGCCTGCGCGCGCAGCTCATCTTCGGTGAGGTCCAGCTCCGCAGCCGATGATCCGGCTCGATCGCCGACGGCGACGGTGCCGTCTTCGTCGTGGAGCGTCGCCAAGAGCCGGCACAGGCATGTCAGCGCGTCGGGGATGGGACCGCCGTACATGCCGGAATGAACAGCATGATCCAGGGTCCGCACCTCGACAATGCAGTCCACCAGGCCGCGCAGCGATGTCGTGAGCGCCGGCTCACCGATCCGCCAGTTGCCCGAGTCGGCCAGCACGACGACATCGGCCTTGAGGAGCGATCCGTAGCGTTCCAGGAACTCCATCAGGTGCTCCGAGCCGCTCTCTTCCTCGCCCTCGATCAGCACGGTGACGCCGACCGGCGGGCCGTCGCCCAACGCGGCGAACGCGCGGAGCACGGCCAGGTGCATCACGATGCCGGCCTTGTCGTCGGCGGTGCCGCGACCGTACAGGCGTCCGTCGCGCTCGACCGGTTCAAACGGCGGTGAGGTCCACAGCGCCGCGTCGCCGGGAGGCTGGACGTCGTGGTGCGCGTACAGCAGCACCGTCGGCGCTCCGGGCGGCGCGGCCCGCGTGGCCAGCACCGCGGGATGCGCGCCGTCCACCTCCAGCAGTGATGTCTCCAAGCCTTCGGCGGCCAGCAGATCGCGTGTCGCTTCGGCACTGGCGCGCACATGCGCGGGGTCGAAGCCTTCGGCGCTGACGCTTGGAATGCGCACCAGGCGCTCCAGGTCTTGCAGCGCCGCGGGCAGAACCGCTTCGATCTGTTCGCGCATCATTTCGGTCCCATTCTCAGCGCGCCGTCCAGGCGGATCGTTTCGCCGTTCAACATGGCGTTCTCGCAGATGTGCCGGACCAGCGCGCCGAATTCGGCGGGATCGCCCAGCCGGGACGGGTGCGGGATCGCGGCGGCCAGTGCTTGGCGCGACTCTTCGGGCAGCGCCGCCAGCATCGGCGTGTCGAACGTCCCCGGCGCGATCGTGCATACCCGGATCTTCATGCGCGCAAGATCCCGAGCCACGGGAAGCGTCAAGCCGACAACGCCGCCCTTGGACGCCGCGTACGCGGCCTGGCCGATCTGACCGTCGAAGGCGGCGATCGATGCGGTGTTGACGATGACGCCGCGCTCTTCGCCGCCGGGGCCATCGGGCTCTTGCGACGCCATCTGCGCGGCGCACAGCCGGATCACGTTGAATGTCCCGACCAGGTTCACCTGCACGACCCTGGCGAACAGATCCAAGTCGTGGGGACCGTTCTTGTCCACGGTGCGCTGCGCCCATGCCACGCCGGCGCAGTTGACCGCAACGTGCAGCCCGCCGAACGTGTCGGCCGCCAGCCGGACCGCGCCGGCGACCTCTTCGGGGTTCGTCACGTCGGTGGCGGCGAAGCGCGCCGCGTCCCCCAGCTCTTTGGCGACGGCCTCACCCGGCGACTGAGGCAGGTCGCAGATGACGATGTTCGCGCCGGCTGCCAGAAGCGCTTCGACGGTGGCGCGGCCCAAGCCGCCGGCGCCACCGGTGACCAATGCGGTCTTTCCTTGAAGATTCATGATCGGCGTCCCTTTTGTCAGGCCCTTTTTTGTCTGCGGGGTGGCGCTCATCCTCGCTGTGGGCCGCCGCGGCGCGCAACTGCGGCTCAAGGGGTCACCCCGGCGCCGCCGATACAAGTGCCATGGGTGGAGAAAACCGGGCAGAAGCCGCACACGACATGATGAACGCCGTGCCGATCCGCGTGAGCGCCCGCCCGCCGGCTCCGGCGCCTGCCGCCCAGCCGCCGCCCCCGGTTGAACGGGGGCTGGGCAACGGACTCGACGGCGTCATCGCGCTGCGACCGCCCCAAGGGATGTACCACCCGAAGGTCCAAGCCATCGTTTTCGCCATCGGAGCGATCCTGGCGGGCTTGGTGGCCTGGCTGATCGGCGCGGGGATCGAGCTGATGTTCTCGATCTGGGGATCGAAGCCGACAGGCTTGCCCGCGCTGTTCGGTCTGATCATTGCGGTCCCGGGAGTCGTAGTCGCGATCGTCGCCTACCATCCTGAAGATGCCCGCCCGCATGTGCAGGTCGGCGAAGGCGTCGCATCGCTGGCGCTCCCCGGCTTTCGCAAACCGCTGATCGTTTCTCGGGAGAACGTTCGCGTCGTGGCGATCGACCCGGCGCCCCTGCAACTGTTCCACAACAACAAGCGCTTTCCGATTTCCGATCCGCTTCCCTCCGAAGTGTTTGCCGATGCCTTGGACCGCCCATACCGGGACCCATGGGATCCCGGCAATGCCCCCGGGTCTTACGATGCGTCGGCCCCGCCCGTAACGCCGCCGATGCGGGCACATCAACCGCTGCCGGCTCGGTGGCAACCGCCGATCGCCGACATCGTTCCGGGCGGGGGGCAGGGGTCCGAGCCTCCCGCGTGGCTGAAGGCGGAAGCTGCCGCGCTGGCCGGTGACTCGCCGCCGGTGCCGCCCGGCTCGCCCGCCGCTTCGCCCGCCGCTTCGCCCGCCGAAAACCGCGCTGAACCGCATCGCGATCATCCCGACGATCAGCCCGGGTGGGCGGCGGCCGGAAGCCGTCCCGCGCCGCCCGCTGCCGGGATCCGCGGCTATCTGTATTCGGGCGACGGATCGGCGTTGCCGGTCTCGGCGGCGAACCCCGCCGACTTGCCGAACGTGGCCATCATCTTCAACCACCCGGTGATCCTGCCGAAGCGCGCACTCCGGCTATCGCCGTGGTGCAGCGCCATCCGAACGACACGCGCCACCCGTGTGGCCGGTCTGATGGTCGCGGCGCGCAATCCCGACGACGCGGCGGTGGAGTTCGGACGGTGGGGCGTCGTGCGCCCGGTGACGGCCGACGATGTTCTGGACGGCCAACTGCGCCCGCCGAAGCCGCTGACCGGGTGGCGCGCCGCGATCTTCGCGCTCATCTTGCTCGCCCCGGTCGTGATCAAGCTCCTGTCGAAGCTCTTCTAGACGACGGGTTCGATTCGCAGGATGCGCACACCTTTTGGCTGGGCGATCTCCACGTCGATGCCCGACCGCAGTTGGACGCCGGTGAAATCGCCGAGCCAGGCGCTCGTCCGTTCGTCGGTCACCCGGTAGGTGGTTGCGTCCAGCACGCCGCGAAGCGGCACGCGCTGCGTGGCGTTCGGCGCGTCGAAGCGATAGAGCATCGCGAATCCCTTGCCGGTGTCGCGGTCCCAGGGCTGCAGGCCGCTCCATGTGGCTCGTCCCAGGGGATCGGAGAGTAGGGGATAGGCGAAGCCGTTCAGCGATCGGTGGGCTTTCGCGAAGTCGGTCCAGGTCTTGGCGCGCGCGACGACGGCGGGGGCGGCCTTCAGATTGCGGATGTCCGTCCAGAACGTCATGTGGTAGGCGAGCGAGACGGCCATCCGCTCGTCGATCTCGGTGTCGGACAGGCCGGGCGTGATCGTGACCGCTTGTCCGATCGCGTAGCCGGGGACGTAGGGCGCCATCGACCAGACGTTGTGCAGCAGCGCGTCGGCCGGCGGATTGCCGTTCTGGAACCAGGTGGGGCCGCGCAGGATCGACTCGTAGGGGAACCCGCGGAAATCGTTCGTCTCGTCCAGCCCGAAGCCGACCGTGGGGTTCGCGGCGGCCAGCGAGTCGATGGTGTCGAAGAACGTGTCGCGGTAGTCGTAGATGTCGGCCGGCATCGGGTTGGCGCAATCGACCCACACCAGGAAGTCGAACTTGAACTGCGCGACATTGAGCGTCCGAACCAGGTTGTCGATGTCGTCCCGCAACCGGTCCTTGAACGCACCCGCGGCTCCGACGGCATTGAGGTTCCAAAGTCCGATTCCGGCGGCGTTTGAGCCGCTCTTCGGTTGCAGCGCGTTGTAAGCCGCCGTCGCATCGCCGATGGCAACGCATCCCCATTCGGGATGCTCGGCAAACGTCTGCGCGAACGGGTGAAACGAGCCGGGCGCCATCCAAAGCCCCAGCCGCATTCCTTCGGCTTCCAGCGCGTCGCGCACGGGTTCCAGCCCGTTCGGATAACGAGCGGGGTCGGCTTGGCGCCAGTCGCCGTTGTAGAGCTGCCACCCGTCGTCCAGCACGAAGGTCTCGACGCCCAGGTTCTTCGCGATCGGCAGCAGATCCTGGAACACGGCGAAGTTCACGCCGTCGCGGGCGCCGATGTCCACGCCGGCGGTGTGGGTTCGGTCGGTGTTGAAGTTGATCGTGTGCGCGTAGGGCTGCATGTCTTGGCGCAGCATCGCTTGCGCTTGCCACAGCAGATCGTCCTCGTCGGTCCCCAGCGCGACGATCACGGCCTCCAGCGCAAAGCGCCGGCCGGGCAGCGCGCGCCGGTAACGGACCGCCGCGTCGGACGCGGGGTTGGGGATCACGTAGGGCTCGATCGGACCCAGGTACATCAGGTCGTGCCGCAGGTCCACGTGGGCGCCGCCTCCGCCGAAGTGCCATTCCATCCGCGACGATAGGTAGTTGCGACGCTCCATCAAAAGACCCATCGCGCCCGTCGCGCCGGTGACCTGCAGCCATTCGGCGTTGGCCGAGATATCGGGTCCCGTCGTATCGCGCCGGTAGTCGTATCCGGTTTCGCTGTGCCAGTCGGCGCCCCCGTTGAAGGCGATCGCGCGTGCCGAAGAAACATCCAGGTCGGTTATGGCCGCGCTTGCGGACAGCGTCTCCAG
>JBKKBA010000449.1:0-6789 GCA_046714275.1 Actinomycetota bacterium | reverse complement strand
CGCAACGACCAAGCCGCCGCACCTTGCAGCCGTCAGCGCGAACTTGCTCCACTCGGATATCTATCGCGACATCTTCATGCCCGGTGGAGTTCAGAACATCTTGTTCCCGTCGGTGTGGTCCTATGGGCTGGGTGTCGTGGGAGGGCCGCATCGCGTCCCCTCCGACTCGGTGCGATCGCAACTGATCCTGCGCGACGAGATCTGTTTGCAAGCGCAGGTCGCTCGTTACTCGGTCGGGGATCTTCCCCAGGCCCAGAACGAGGCGATCTGGGCGGCAAGCCGGTCTGTAGACGACGACTGGTATACCGCGCACGCCGCTCTGACGTACGCTGACAACATCAAGATCCCCTACTTCCAGCAGGGAAACTGGCAGGACGAGCAAGTCGGGCCTCGTGCCGTGGTGCTGTTCAATCACATCAACCCAACCCCGCGGACGGTCGTCGGCGCAGACGGCTCTTCGCGCACCGTTGTGCCGAAGCGCTTCGCGATGTCCAACGGCGACCACGGCTACGGAAACTTCGCCGGGAATCAGCGATGGGCCTGGTTCGACATCTGGCTGCTGGACCGCCCGGACGTTCTTGGTTTGACCGACAATCAGATCGTCAACTACTTCGAAACTGATGACGGTGGCACCGCTCACGGCACCAAGTCGGGGAGTGCCTGGCCGTTCGAGGGAACCAGCTACCAGAAGTGGTACCTGCACGAAGGTCGTGGCTTGAGCCAGACCGCCCCGTCCACTGTGGAAGCGAGTGACACGTATCTCAGCGGCGTCGCGCGGCAGGGTTGGTTCTTCTATGCCTACGACGACACCGCCGAGGCGGTCTCGCCCGTCGTTCGCGGTGCCACCGAGCCGGTAACCACGCCGCGACTCCCGCCGGACGTCGTGTCCTACCTGAGCGCTCCGCTGACCGAGCAGGTCGTCGTAGCCGGTCCCCTGCTGATGGACCTCTATGCCTCGATCGCCGGCACCGATGCCGACTTCTTCGTTTCGCTGAGCGACGTGTACCCCGACGGCAGCGTTTCGTACCTGCAGCGCGGTTTGCTGAAGGCGTCGCACCGAGCCGTCGATCCGCTCCGCTCGTACTACGACGACGGCACGCTGGTGCAGCCGTACCGGCCGCACACCAATCCACAGCCCGTCATGCCCGGTGAGGTCAACCGGTACTCGTTGGAGATCTTTCCGCTGGGACATGTGTTCCGGCCCGGTCACAGATTGCTGATTCAGATCCACACGCCGCCGGTGGTCGATGGGCTGTGGGGCTACACGGCAACGAATCATCAGCCTGCTGCGGTGACCGTGCTGCACGACGCAGAGCACCCAAGTTTCCTGCAGCTTCCGGTCGTCACGCCCGATGCCCCGATCACGACTGCGCCGGCCGGTTGCCGCGTGCCGGGAGGCTTCCCCTGTACGCCGCCGCCGATCGTGGACGCGCTCTCCCGCATCCTGCCCTCACCGACGGGGTGACGGGACGCGCGGCAACGGGCCGGGAGTCAGGCGCTGAGGAACGTGAGCGCGATCTGCCAGACTTCGGGTGAGTTGACGATGCCCAGATGCGACGTCAGCAACGCGGCGTCGAAGCGGCCCTGGTCGTAGACGGGCACGTTGTCGGCGCCGTCTAGGCGTGCGCTGGCGGAGAAGTCGTGCGGTGCTCCGTTGCGGTCTTCGGCGGGGACCGGCGGGAGCAAGCCGTCCTGGTTGCCGAAGAACACGAAGCTGCGGTCGGCGTTCCAGATGGCCTGATACTGCGTGGGGCCCGGCGTCTCGTCACCGGCATTGAGCGTCGCCAGCAGCGGCGTGGCGTCGGATCCGTACTCGCGGCAGATGCCGCTGTCGGGGGTGAAGCCTCCCAGCGCAGGAACCTGCCAGAAGTTCAGGGGCGACGGCGAGCAGTTGATGATGCCGTGATTGGGTCCGTCAACCGCGACCAGCCGGCGAACTTCCCCGTAAGCGTTGTCCTGTCGCATCCATTCCCGAGCCAGCGTGGTGCCCAGACTGTGGCCGACGATGTCCACCTGCGACGCCCTGGTGAAGGCGCGCACCGCCGCGACGAACGCGCGCAGGTCCGGAACGTTGGCCACCGTTGAGTGACCGTCGCCCGACTTCGTTGGCGGGAAGGTCAGCGAATCGCACTGCTCTCCTTGATAGCCGAGCCCCCACAGCTCGCTTGCCGCATAGCCGTGGTCCAGGAAGAACTGCGCGAACTCGTGGATCTTGCCGAACGCGGAATTGCATGTGGTCGGGTAGGGCGTGTCGTTGTTGCCGTGCAAGAAGATGACCGGAGTGCGCGTCACCGCGCCGCTTGCGCCGAAGCCGATGACTGGAACACCCAATGTGTGGTCGACGGGCGTCATGAATTCCGGGGGAAACGCCGTTCCAACGGTGCCCGCAGCCGGGGCCGGCCCGGGGAGAGACGCGGTCAGAACGGCGACCAGCAGACAGGCGATGCGCCTCATAGCGACCCCTCCGATTCGGGAATTTCGAAAAACTGAACGAGCCGTCAGTTTAGTCTGTCCCTTTTGTACCTTTGAGAGGTCCGGAAGTCAAGGGCCGGTCGCGTTTCCGATTCCCGCCCGAAGGGAAGCATCAGAGCAATGGATCAATCGGCAGTCGTCTGGGCCCCGCCTTCGTCGTGGACGTGGATCTTCGTTCTTGCCGTTCCGTTTGGGATGGGCCTGTTGCTGTTTCTCCTGGACCGGCTGGAAGCGCATCTGGTCGCCCCGATCCAGCGCGGCGATCACATCAGCAAGATGCTCGTTCGATCATCCGCCGATGAGGTCGAGCGAGAAGTCGCCCGCATCCTGGCCTCGGTGGTCCATCGTCCGAGGGAACGGCCTGCCGGGACTCGCCGGTTCCGTCGCCGGTAGCATCGGCGCGCGCGAACTTGCCGCGCCCGAAGACTTCGTTCTGTAACCACCGTCACACTTCTTGCGTGCCTTCGCGTGCAGAACCGCCTTCATCGCGTCGTTAGGGTCGTGTCTGACATCGACGGAGGCGGGACATGACGAAGACGACGCGAATGGTTGCCGGGGTACTGGCAGCGGTCGCCGCGTTCTCGCTGGCTCCTTCGGTCTCGCAGGCGAACGTCGGCCAGGTCACCGCCGCTCGGAACGTGTTCCTGCCGTCGCCCATCGTGATGAGCCGGGGCGGCGACGTCACGTTCACGAACCTGGACACCGCGGTCCACTCCGTCACGGCGGTCCAGGCAGCAGCCGGCACCGACCGGCCCCTGTTCGACAGCGGCCTGATCGGGTTCGCGGCAAACGCTCCCGTCGCCGGCGTCTCGTCCCTGCCGGCAAGCCAAGCCGGCTACGAGTTCTACTGTGTGATGCACACCTGGATGCGCGGCCGCCTGATCGTCGCCTGACTCGCATCTGTCGGCGCCCCAACACCGCGAAGCAAGCAAGCAGGTTGATCGCGTGGTTCCGCGTTCCGGTAGTGTCTCGCACGATGCGAAATGACCTGAGTCGTTCCCGTCGTCCTGCGGTCCTCTGGGCGGCGTTGTGGGCGCTATTGACGATTACCGCCGCGGCGCCTCACGCGAACGCCGCGGCGGGAATCCCGGTCCCTCGCGGGTACACGATCGCCTCCCTGCATGTGATCTCGCCAACGCTGACACATGTGCAATACCGCTCCAGCATCCCGCGGCGCGTCGTCAACGTGGCGTTCCTTCGCAAGGGGGCACCCGAGCATCTTCGGACGGTGCTTTCCAACGAGCGTGTCATCGGCGGGACCGAGACGGTGCGATCGATGTGCATCCGGGTCAAGTGCGTTGTCGCCGTCAACGGCGATTTCTTTGAAAAATCCACGGGCCAGCCGACGGGCGGGGTCGCGCTGGAGGGCATCGCGGTGCGAACGCCACCGTCAGACCGCTATCACTTCACGCAAGACGCGAACGGAGACGTGGCAATCCAAAAGATCTTCCTTGCGATTCGGATGACGGTCGATTATCCGGGGCAGGGTCCAAGGCCGTTTCACATTCACAGCGTCAACACCGGGCGGCAGAACGACCGCGCGGTGATCTACACGCCGCGATGGAGCGGCAGCACGCAGGTAGCGGGAGGCTTCGAGGTCGCCCTGGACGTGGCCGATCCCGTTGAGCTGGACAAGCCGCTGCGCGTGGCGATGCGCGCCGCATCGACCGACGGCAACATGCCGATCGCATCGAAGGGAATGGTCCTGTCCACCGCCGGAACGTATGCCAGCGCGCTGTGGAACATCTGGCAGGACGTTCAGGCCGGGCTGGCATCGCCGGTCGCCACGATCACGTTCGACTCGCAGCCCGATCTGCGGACCTATACCGGCGGCTCGCCCCCGCTGCTCTTGGCCGGCGAGCCGGCATTCGTGAACAACGGCAGTCTCTTCGTCAATCAGCGTGCCCCGCGCACCATGGTCGGCATCAACGGCGCGCGTGACTCGATCATTGCCCAGGTGGACGGCCGTCGCGCCGATTGGTCGGTGGGGATGTCGATCCCCGAGGCCTCGCAGTTCATGCGCTCCCTGGGCGCCGACGACGCCTTGAACTTAGATGGAGGCGGATCGTCAACGTTCGTGAAGAACCCCTACGTTGTGAGCTGGCCGAGCGATGGGCGCGAACGCGGTGTCGCAACGTCGCTGGCCATCTTGCGCTGATTCCCAGGTTCGCCGGCCGGCGCCGCCGGTCATCCCGCGTTGTGCGCCCGGCGAAGGCTTGCTCTACCCTGGCGGCGAAATGACCCAGGTCTTAGAGGCTCTTCAGGAAGCCGTCGGTGCCCAGAACCTGCTTGCCGGGGCCGGCATCTCCGACGACTACGCGCGCGACGAGACGCTGTCGGCCGAGCCGCAGATGCCGGCTTTCGTCGTCAAGCCGGGCTCGACGGCCGACGTGGCCGCCGTTTTGAGGATCGCAACCGAGCATCGCCTGCCGGTCACCGCCCGCGGCAGCGGAACCGGCCTTTCCGGCGCCGCGATCCCGCGCGCCGGAGGCATCGTGGTGTCGTTCGAGCGGATGAACGCCATCGTCGAGATCGACACTGAAAACCACATGGCCGTCGTGCAGGCCGGCGTGACGCTGGCGCAGCTCGACGTGGAGCTGGCGCCGCTCGGCCTGGTGTACCCCGTGCATCCCGGCGAGACCAGCGGCAGCCTGGGCGGCAACGTCGCGACCAATGCGGGAGGGATGCGCGCCGTGAAGTACGGCGTGACGCGCAGCCAGGTCCTTGGGCTAGAGGCGGTGCTTGCCGACGGCCGCGTCATTCGAACCGGCGGCAAGCTGGTGAAGTCGTCCACCGGCTACGACCTGACGCAGCTCATCGTCGGATCCGAAGGCACGCTGGCGCTGGTGACCCAGGTGACGCTTCGGCTGCATCCGCGGCTGCCACACCGGGCGACCGTGCTGGCGCCGTTCGCCACGCTGGAGCAGGTGACCCGCGCCGTGCCTCGCATCGTCGCAAGCGGGGCGGGCCCGATGATCCTGGAATACATCGATGCGTTCACGATGGCCGCGATCACGGCCAACGTCGGGCTGGACCTGGGCATCCCCGACGCGGTCAAGGAGGCGACGCAGGCCTACCTGGTCGTCGTGATGGAATCCGCCGACGCATCGCGCCTTGAAGAGGACACGCAGTCCCTGGGCGAGCTGCTGACGAACCTGGATGCGATCGACGTCTACTTCTTGCCGCCCCAGTCGGGAGCGCGGCTGATCGAAGCGCGCGAGAAGGTGTTCTGGACGGCGAAGGCGGCGAACGCGAACGACCTTGTCGATATCGTCGTCCCGCGCGCGGCGGTTCCCGAATTTTTCACGCGCGTTGTGGATATCGGGCAGACATTCGAGACGTTCCTTGCCGGCTGCGGTCACGCCGGCGACGGCAACGTTCATCTCTCGGTGTTCCAGCCCGATCCCGAGAAGCGCTCGAAGGTGATGCGCGCGCTGTTCGAGGCCGGCATCGCGCTTGGCGGGGCGATCTCGGGGGAGCACGGCATCGGGCTGTCGAAGAAGCGCTACTTCCTGGAGCTGGAAGACCCGGTCAAGATCCAGCTCATGCGCGGCATCAAGGCCACCTTTGACCCCGACGGGATCCTCAACCCGGGGAACCTCTTCGACTGAGAGCACCTGTGAAACGTCCGGGCGAACGAAACGTCCGGGCGAATCCCGGCGGCACGCTTCGCGTCGTTCGTCCCGGCAAAACGGGCGCCGGGTAGCGCCGCCGGGTAACCTCTTGAGGTTCCGGCAGTTACACAAGCGACAACCTCTCCAAGGAGCCCCCATGCCCAGCCGACGTGCCGTGCTTGTGCTGCTTGCCCTGACGGCAGCGACGCTTCTTCGGATCGCCGGCGCGGCACCCACGGCGGAAGGCACCGTCGGTCCCGGCAAGCGGACCTTCGCCTGGCAGGGCAACATGTTCACCAGCATCAACATCGCAACCAGCCAGGGCGTCGATTGCCCGCCTGCCGCGACCGATTCCCAAAACCTGGTGTGCGATCACGCGAAAATCACCGTCCAGGTTCCGAACGGCTACTGGCGCGCGAACCACGGCTCGCTGAAGGTGTCGATCGCGCCGGACGACTTGGGCTTCTTTGAGCTGTTCGTCTACGACCAAGCCGGCATGCTGGTGGGGGAGTCCGGCGAAGACTTGCCGATCGTCACGATTCCCAACCCGACCGGCGTCTACGAAGTTCGGGTGAATCCCGCGACATCCTTTGCCAGTTCGTACACGGGTGCAGCGGTGTTCGGAAGCGTCAAGGGTAAGGATCCCGGCTTCCCGCTTTCCGGCCACGTCGCCTACAACGGCAAGCGTTTCGCGAAGCCACCC
>JBKKBA010000448.1:0-5500 GCA_046714275.1 Actinomycetota bacterium | reverse complement strand
CTCCTAGGCGGGGAGGAGCCTGGACCGCGATCGGTCCGGGCCCGGAGGTGGGAATCATCAGGGGACGTGCAAAGTTGCTGGTCGCCGTGTGTACCGCGGCGGCACTCTTGCTTCCGGTTCTGCCGGCCCATGCCATTAGCCGGCTGGACCTTGAGTCCCGCATCTCCAAGATCCGCCGGTCACTCGACGGATTGGCCACCCAACTCTCAGAGGCCGAGGAAAGCCTGGATGACGCTCAGTTGTCCATCGAGCGGCACAGCAGGGCTCTGGCGTCGGCCGGCAAGCGGCTGGAATCGTTGAAAGACGTCCACACCCGACGCTCGGCCGAGATGTACATCGCCGGCAGCACGACTGTCCTAGAGACGCTGGCGACCGCCGACTCGGTGGATGTCTTTATGGAGCGGCTTGGCTACCTGGAGCGGCTCCGGTCATCCGAGCAGGGTTCGCTTGACACCCTGGTTGCGTTGCGACGCCGTTCCAAGACCCAGGCGGCCGAGCTGGCTCGCGCTCGGGAGCGAGCCGGCGTGGCGCTGCGCTTGCTCACCGACAAGCGCCGGGACTTGGACGCCAAGCTTCGGGAGTACGAGGCGCTACTGGGACTGGCCAACCTTGCCGGGGGCCGCCTGCCGTCGCGCGCGTCGCGCGGCCGGCTTCCCGGCTTCCGATGCCCCGTCGCAGGGCCCCACGCGATCTCGTCGAACTTCGGCGCCGGCCGCCGGGGTGGGCCGCATCAAGGCATCGATCTCTCCGCCAACTCCGGCACTCCCCTGGTCGCCGTGCTCCCCAGTCGTGTCGTCGACGTTGTGCGCGGGGGCTGGATGGGCAAGGGCGTGATCATTCGCGACGGTAGCGGCAACGAGTGGTGGTACGCGCATATGTCGTCCACGAACGTCAGCCGCGGCGAGAGTTTGGCGTCGGGGCAAGTGCTGGGCCGCGTGGGATGCACCGGCAACTGCACCGGGCCGCATCTGCACTTCGAATATCACCCCGGCGGCGGCGCCGCCCGAAACCCCATCAAGATCGTCCGCGCCGCCTGCTGATTCTTGTCTCTCTGTCCGGCTACCCGGCCCACAGGCCGCGGTTCGCCGCGCGGGCTTCGCGCTGCAGCGCCAGGAAGTCATCCACGTAGCGCACGTTGGGCGGGTAGGTCGCAACCTGCGCGTAGCCGTCCCGCACCATGATCGCGTTCACCATGTTCGCCCGCACGTCGGCGGCATCGGCCCGGACCGGCCGCCGCAGCCAGATATACGCCAGCAGCCGCCCATAGCGGTCCCGCAGGTCCAGGTCCAGCTCCAGGAACACCGCCGCGCCGTCCAGCAGCTTTCGCGCGCGCGCCGACGCTTCCTTGCCGTACGGCTCGACGCGATTGGTGCTCTCCGGCGTGTCCATCCCGATGAAGCGGATCTTCTCGACGCGCCCTCCGGACAGCCGAGCGTGGATCGTGTCACCGTCCACCACGCGCGTCACCGTTGCTGCTTCGACGCGAGGTGCGGGTGGGACCGGCGAAGGTTCAGCCGTCGGCAGCGATGGGAACAGCTCGGGAGCCGAGATGCTCGGAAGATCGGACGGCGCCGCGTTCGGTGATGGCGCCGAACCACACGCCGTCACCGCCAGCGCAACGGACAGCGCACCACCAATCAAACCAGGGAAGGTCACGCCAAAGATCGTATCGCCCCCGACCGACATCCGGTGCGGAACTCAAGTCGCGCACCAAGGCTCAAATCTCGTAACCAATCGGACCCCTATAGGGGCCTAGACTGACACAAGAATCCGCCCGGGCGATCGGCAAGCACCGACTTCAACGTCGTCGCCCGCGAAGGACTCCTTACGATCCTCCCCTAGCCGGAGCGGCCGTGCGGCCTCGGTCAAAAGGCCGAGCCCAAGTTCGGTCGAGCGCCCGAGGCGTGCCCTCCAGCCGCTCGCTCTATAGTTGCCTGTGTGGACGATGGCTTTCGCTGCGAACGCTGCGGGTTCGAGAACCCGATGATGGCAACGGTCAGCGAAGCCCTCCTCGCCATCGGCCGCGAGCGCTCGATGACGGCGACGTTTCGTCAGATCGTGGAAGCCGTGCGGCGCCTGGGCAGCGCTCAATGCGCGGCCATCGGAATCAGGGACGAGCGCGGGTTCGCCTCGTTCATCACATCCGGCATGAGCGAGGCGATGCTGGCGGAGATCGGCCATCTGCCGGCGCCGACCGGTCTGCTGCTTGCGGTCATCCAGGAAGCACAGCCGCTCCGCGTCCCCTTGATGGCCGCCGACCCGCGCGCGGCGGATATGCCGCCCTCACTCGTCGATCTTGGCGCATTCATGGGCATACCGCTGGCATCCGAGGAGGGCGTGGTCGGCGCCTTCTACCTGTTCGGCCGCGACGGCGCTCCCTCGTTCACCGCCGCCGACTACGACGCCGTGCAGATGCTGGCGTCGCACGCGCTGCTGGCGGTGGAGAACGCGCGACTGAACGAGCGAAGTCGCGAGCTGACGGTGGTCGAGGAGCGCAACCGGTTGGCGCGCGAGCTGCACGACGCGGTGTCACAGACGCTGTTCAGCGTCGTGCTGACGGCAGGCTCGGCAGCCGCCCTTATCAACCAGGATCCCGAAGCCGCGTGCCGGCACCTGGCGGACCTTCAGGACCTAGCGCAAGAGGCGCAGAAAGAGATGCGCTCTCTGATCTTTGAGCTGCGTCCCGCCGAAATCGAGGGTGACGGGCTTGCATCGACGCTTCGCAAGCACATCGACGTCCTGCGGCGGGTCCACTCTTCCCAGATCGAGCTGACGGTGACCGGCGACCGTTCATTGGCGCCGCACACGGAGCGGGAGATTTTCCGGATCGCGCAAGAAGCTCTCAGCAACGCTCTCAAGCACGCGGGCGCCGCGCGTATTCTGGTCGGCCTGGCCACCGACGCCAGCTTGGTGTCGCTGCGCATCCAGGACGACGGAAAGGGCTTCGATCCGATCGCCGCCGGCGGCAAAGCCAAGCGTCTTGGCTTGACGTCGATGCGCGAGCGAGTCGACCTGTTGGGCGGAACAATCACCATTGACTCCAGCCCGGGACAAGGCACCACCGTCGTCGTCCAGGTGCCGGATGGACGGTGAGATTCGCATCCTCATCGCCGATGATCAGGCAGCAGTCCGCCGCGCGCTTGGCTCGTTCTTGGCGTTGCAGACGGACATGAGCGTCGTCGGCCAGGCGACCGACGGCGCGGAAGCCGTCCGGATGGCGGAAGAGCAAAAGCCAGACGTGATCCTGATGGATCTGGTGATGCCGCGGCTGGACGGGATCGGCGCGGCGCAACAGATCCGGGCGTTGCTACCGCAGGCGAAGGTGCTGGTTCTCACCTCATTCGCCGATGACGATCGGATCCTTCCGGCGCTGGGTGCCGGCGTGTCCGGCTATCTGGTGAAGGACGTCACGCCGGACCAGATCGCCGACGCCATCCGGACCGTGCACCGGGGCGAGCCGTACCTGCATCCCGACGTTACGCGCCTGCTGATCGAACAGGTCGCCGGGCCACGCGGCCCGCAAGGAACCGTGACCGTCCTGGTCACCGACATAGAGGGGTCGACGCGGATGGTCTCCGACCTTGGTGACCGGGTGGCGCGCGACCTGGTTCGCGCGCACGAGGAGGTTCTTCGCGACCGGCTTCGCGAGTACGGCGGCACGGAGGTCAAGCACACCGGGGACGGCCTGATGACCGTCTTCTCCAGCGCCCGAAGCGCCGTCGCGTGCGCGGTCCAGATGCAGCGGAGCCTTGCCGGAGAGGGATCGGCGGCCGGCGTTCCGGTTCGCGTGCGGATGGGTTTAAACAGTGGCGAAGCCATCATCGAAGACCGCGACTATTTTGGTGAGGTCGTGATCATCGCCACACGCGTCATGACTGCGGCCGATGGCGGACACATCCTGCTTTCCGAGTCGACGAAGGGCTTGGCGGAGGGCGCCGGTTTCCATTTCGCCGATCGCGGCGAGCACGTGCTCAAGGGGGTTCCGCAGCCGCGCAAGCTCTACGAGGTGCTGTGGGGCGGTGGGCCTGCGTGACCGAGCGCATTGCGGTGCTCATCGTCGACGACCATCCCGTCGTGCGGCGTGGGCTGCGCACATATCTTGAACTACAAGACGACATCGCGGTCGTCGGCGAAGCGAGCGACGGTGAGGAGGCGGTCGCCATGGTGCGCGAATTGCTTCCCGACGTCGTGCTGACCGATCTAGTCATGCCGAAGGTGGACGGCATCCAGGCGATCCGCCGCATCCGGGCGATCAGTCCGTCCACCAAGCTCATCGTCCTCACCTCTTTCGCCGACGACGACAAGCTGTTCCCGGCCGTGAAGGCCGGGGCGGCCGGCTACCTGCTGAAAGATGTTGAGCCCACGGCGCTGGTGGCGGCGATCCGGACGGTACACGCGGGTGAGGCCTTGCTGCATCCCGCAATCGCAGCGCGGCTGATGGCGGAGCTGTCCCGCGAGGCGCAGCCACAGTCCGCCGACGGCGGACTCACCGAGCGCGAGATGGACGTGCTGCGGCTGATCACGAAGGGCCGCTCGAACAAAGAGATTGCCGCGGATCTGGTTGTGTCGGAGAAGACCGTGAAGACGCACGTTTCCAACATCCTGGCAAAGCTGCATCTGGCCGACCGCACGCAGGCCGCAATGTACGCGGTGCGTCGCGGCCTGGTTGATCTCAACGAAAGCTGAGGGGGGAAGCCGTGAAGACGATGCCGACCGTCAAGGTGTGTTCGCTGGAAGAGCTTGAGCGGACCGGAGTGAAGACGATCGCGGCCGAAGGCCATACGATCGCGGTGTTCCACGACGAAGGCAAGGTCTACGCCCTAGACAACCGATGCCCGCACATGGGGTTCCCGCTGCATCGCGGGAGCGTCAAGGACGGAATCGTGACCTGTCACTGGCATCACGCGAAGTTCGATCTGGCCAGCGGATGCGCGTTCGACCTGTTCGCCGACGACATCCCGCGGTTCACGGCCGAGGTGCGCGACGGCTTCGTCTGGCTGGATCCGAACCCCGTTCAGCGGGATCCCCTGCAGCGGTGGCTGCGAAAGCTCAACGAAGGCCTGGAGCATCAGCTTCCGTTAGTTCTTGCGAAGTCGGTTATCGGGCTGGACGAGCTGGGCGGCACGATCGATCTGCTGGAAAAAGGCGCGCTGTTCGGCCTGCGCAACCGAGCCGAAGGCTGGAGCCCCGCGATGACCGTTCTGACTGTGGTCGCCAACGTCCAACCTTCCCTGGCCGAGGAGGACCGCCGGCTGGCGCTCTTCCGCGGGCTGGACCGCGTGCAGGCCGAAACGATCGGCAACCCACCGAACTTCGACATCGAGCCGCTGTCGCTGGCCGAGGAGCCGGCCGAGCAATACGAACGGTGGTTTCGCCGTTTCATCGAGCTTCGAGCCGACGAAGGGGCCGAGCGCGCGATCCGAACCGCGATCAAAGCCGACCTTCCGCAGCACGACATTGCGACCATGATCTTCGCCGCGTGCACCGATCACCTGTACCG
>JBKKBA010000447.1:0-3016 GCA_046714275.1 Actinomycetota bacterium | reverse complement strand
CGGCGGCCGTAACGGCAACCCGGCGGGGCCCCGGGGCGGGGGCCGGTGTCGTTTCCGGGGTTTCCGGCTATGGGGTGGGATCCGCTATCGATCCGGACGGCGAGCCGCGGGTCTGTGGGACGGCCGGCGACGCCGGCCCGCCGGTGGATACAGAGGGACGCGCTTGTGGCTCGACCTTCTGCGTTGGTCCCGCATTCGAGCATGCGGCCGGAGTCAGCGCGAGCAGCAGAATCCAGGCCAGACGTCTGAGCATGTCTTCATGATAGGGAAGCCCAGGCGCTCCCGCGCACGCTGCCAACCCCGGGGGATGGAACCCGGCACGTTGGGCCCAAATCTCCGGTTTTCAGGATCTAGGGCAGGGATCGCCCCCCTTTAGGTGGAATTCCTGACTCAGCCGCCCTTTCTGGGCGCGAACAGCGAACACCAGGGGAGGAAATTCAATGCGCAGTCGCCGCCTGCTTGCGAGCCTTGTTGCGCTCGCGACCATCGCTTCGGTCGCAACGGCCGGAGCAACGACGAACCCAGGCCGGCCGGCCGTGGCCGTCCAAGAGCTTGCCGCTGTCCCGACGCCGACCACGCTGTACCTGCACGGGCATTCGCCCTCCGGCACCGTGGACTCGACGCGGGAGTTCGCCGCGTCCGGGCCCGGTCCGTTCATGAACTCCACGCCGCCGTCGGATCTGGCCCCGAAGGTCGCGACGTGGACCTCGGCCGGGAACCAGAACTTCCGCAAGAATTTCCTGAACGCCTACTGGGGCGGAAAGGTCACCGGGACGCTGACCGATAACCCCAAGGTCAGCTTCTGGATCCTTGCGCCGGCATCGACACGCGTGGAAGTCAGCCTGTTCGGTGATGGCGGGATCGGCGCGGCCTCCCCCATGGCGCGCAAGAGCCAAACCCTGCTTGCCCCCATCCCGACGCTGGTCGAAGTCGAGTTCACCGGCCTGGTCGCAGCGGTCGAAGAAGAGATGGTCTTGCAGATCGGTGCCTATACCGATCCCGCTGGTTCCACTCCGGCCAAGATCCTCTACGACTCGACTCAGTTCGCCTCGGGCATGACCTTCGGGCTGCTGCCGCTGGGTGGTCTGCTTCCGAGCCTGGATGACCCGGCGGGAATCGCACATCTTGGTGGCACTTTGATCGCGAACAATGCAGGTACCGGACACGTCGTTCGCATCGGCGCCGGTGTTCCGTCATCGGTGATCGCCGGGGGCCAGGTGCCGGGCGGTTTCGCGCGCGGTGTGACGGGCATCGCGGTGGACGGCGACGGCAAGATCTACTACGCGATCGCCGACACCGGCGAGATTCGCGTCGCATCTGCCGGCCCTGCCGGCGGCGAATTGGGTGTGCTGGCTCGCGGGCTGGGTGCGCCGATGGGAATCGCGTTCGGAGCCGACGGGCGCCTGTACGTCGCGGACGCGGCTGCGAACCGCATCCTGGCCGTCGACGCCTGGGGCGTTAGCACACAGGTTGCGACGCTTCCCGAGACGCCGTGGGGTATTGCCAAAGTAGCGGCCGCGCCACTCACACCGGACGGGTTGCTTGCCGTATCGACGAATAGCGGAACCGGAGCCGCGTCAACCGGCCAAGTACGCCTGGTCGACCCGGACACGGGTCTGTCGTCGGTAGCCACACAGTTGCCGGCGGGATCGTCTGCCGAAGGCCTTGCCTACGGAGCCGGCGGAAACTTGTACGTCGGGTCGGGTCGCAACGGAAGGCTGTACAAAATGCCGGCCGGCGGCGGAACATCGGTGTCGGTCGCGACGGCGCTGGGCGGTCCGCTCAGCCTGGCGTTTGCACCGTCGGGAGATCTGATCGTCGCGACGCAAGGTGAGGGACGCACCGCCGGCGACGCGATTCTTTCGTCGAATGTCGGCGAGGCCGGCCTGGCGTTGCTCGCCCCGTCGTTCGCTCCCGTCCTATCGGCACCGGCAGCTCCCGTGTGGGTGTATCAAGCCGGTGGGGTCGCGATGAATCCGGCGACGTTTGCCGGCCCTCTTCCGTCATCCGAGCTTCGCTATGTGCCGAAGAACGCGTTCGAGCCGACGATGGGCGTCCAAAAGGACGGGGATCTCTTCTTCGTCGGCGGAAACTTCGACCAGGCCGGCGGCGCGCTGGGCAGCCCCGACATCTACCGGTCGCGAGACAACGGGCGCAACTGGACGCGCCACCAGCCCACCGACGCTCGGGGCGAGGACGCACCGGTGCTGACGCTGGATCCGTACGTGTGGGTCGATACCGCCGCGACACCTGAGCGGGTGTTCTCCTTCGATCTCACCGCGGCGTGTCAGTACCTGTCCTACAGCGACGACGACGGCGAAACGTGGACGTCGAACCCGCTGGCGTGCGGCCTTCCTCCGGTCGACCATCAGACCCTCATCGGAGGCCGTCCCCGCGCGCACACCACGAACGGGTATCCGAACATTCTGTATCACTGCTCGAACCACGTGGCCGAGTCGCCGTGCGCGCGCAGCCTGGACGGCGGGGACACGTGGGAGCCGGGCGGCGTCGCCTACGTCGGAACCGACATCCCGAACCGCGTCCTGAACCCGACGCAAACCGACCCGGCCGCCCGGCTGGCCGAGATCACCGGGGGCGCGGTGTGCGGTGGTTTGCACGGGCATGCCGTCGTCGATCCCGAGGGGCGGGTCTTTGTTCCCAAGGGACACTGCGGCCGCCCGTGGATCTCGATCAGCGAGGACGACGGCACCACCTGGACTCAGGTGCAGGTGAGCGCCACGGTCGCCTCGATCGGCACGCAGACTACGGTCGTGTCGGACGACGCCGGCAATCTGTACTACCTGTGGGTCGGCCCGGGTCGGAAGCTGTACCTGTCCACCAGCGTTGACCAGGGCCGAACGTGGAGCGCGGCGAAGATGATCACGCCTCCGGGTCTTAGCGAGGTCAACATTCCGTCGATCGACGCCGCCGCTCCGGGCAAGATCGCGATCTCTTTCATGGGCACCCCGAATACCTACGGGTACACCAGCAACGTTTCCAAGCAGGTGTGGAACAC
>JBKKBA010000446.1:0-5379 GCA_046714275.1 Actinomycetota bacterium | reverse complement strand
CCCACTTCAAACCCCTCGACGAACGCTTACTGAATAATCCGGGCTAGGTACCGGTCGTTCCCGGCCCCATCGCGAAGGATGCCGATGCCACCGACACCGCCCGATCCGATCGAGAACGTACTGAAGTCGTAGTAGCGATCGTTGCCGGCCAGGTCGTCCAACAGTCCGAACGAATCGCCGAACCAGCCGCTTCCCTCTTCGTAGGTGTCTCCCGAGTAATCATCGTTGCCGGCCACGTCCAGCAGGATCCCGGTCCCGGCGAAGTGCCCGGCGCCCCACTTGCCCGGCGAATTCAACCCGACCGCCGCGTAGACGTCGTCGCCGGTCAGATCCACCATCATCCCGAAGCCGCCCAGCTTGCCGACACCACCGATCAAGCCTCCAATGCCCGTGCCCCACGCGTCCGAGCCAAGTTGGTCAACAAAGAACGCGATACCACCAAAGACGCCGGCGCCGACCGACGGCGTCTCGTCAAGGGCGCCCAGGCCGACCGGCGGCATGACGTCCAATGCCTCGGTCGCGAAGTCGCTGCCGGTCGTGTCGATAACGACGCTGATCGGCGTGACGCTCAGCCCGTTCGCGCCGCCCGCCGGAGCCTTGTAGGTGTCGCCGCCGCACATGTCGATGATCAGCAGTGCGCTGGCCGAATACGTCGAGTCGCACGGCGCCGGTCC
The DNA here is from genome assembly GCA_046714275.1 of Actinomycetota bacterium. GTDB lineage: Bacteria > Actinomycetota > AC-67 > AC-67 > AC-67 > JBKKBA01. Next base: position 4,705 of record JBKKBA010000446.1, on the reverse strand, counting down.
CCGATCGATGATGATGTCACCCAGCGGCGTCGGCTGGATGCCCGCCGCGCCTAGCGGCGCGCCGTCTGCGATCGCCGCGGTCAGCGCGTCAACGGCCTGCGCCATCACGGCGGCGGCCTGCCACATCAGCTGCGTATCCACGCGCATCGCCGACAAGCCGGCGGCAATGGCACGGTCATCGCGCGCGGCGCTGGTGGTTGCTCGTGCCCCGGCCTGCGCGGTCGCCCACGAGGCGGGCGTCATCAATGCCAGGGCCTTCGTCTGAAGGACGCGAGCCTGTCCGGCCGACGACAGGAGCCGGTCGATCACCGTCCGCCCCGTCACCGCGGCAACGGGCGAAAGCGGATGGCCGGCCAGCGAAGCGGCCTCGGTGACGCGCCCCACGACCCCACCCGGCAGCGACGCGGCAGATCCACGCGCCATGCCCGACTGCGGCACCGCAACCGTCGCAAGCATCACAGCGGCAAGAGCAAGCTTGACCAGATGTCTCATAGCGACTCCCCCGATTTCGATCCCCTTGGGTCCCGCCGGCAACCCGACGAACCCAACCCCTACTTCGGCAGAAAGAGCCACCATCCCTGCCTGGTGGCGCGCCGCTCCCCGAAGTAGTTGAGCGCATCTCGACCGAAATGGGGAACGTGGTGGTAGCTGCGACGTAGCCGGTGGCCGGTGGTCAAACGGGTTGAAGCTCCTCAGCGACCGGACGAAGATTCCGGAAGTTGCGCTCCCACCCCGGGGTCGAGCCACCCACGGCGTGGACGGCGCATCTGACGCTGGTCACCGCATGCTCCAAGGCGTCCAGTTCCGTGTCCCGTTCGACCGTCAGGGACATCGTCACGTGAGCATTCTTGAGATTGGCATGGACGAAGGGATCGCCGACATTGATCCTGATCAGTTCCGCCATAACCTCGTCGCTCTTTCGAGCAAGAGTTTCCGGGTCAGCCCACGGCTGCCCATGATCGTCTACAACATGGGCGTCGATCTCGATCCGGAAGAGCGTCATGTTTTCGTTCCCTCCTCTGTGTTATCGGGAACGCTGCAAGCCTATGCCTTTCGTTATCCGCGTGCCAGCCGGACGCTCCTCCCACCCGCACGATCGTGGGAAATCGCGTCCACGGTGACGTAGGAGCGACGGCGAAAGAATGGCTACCTAAACCGCGCAGATCCATTCGCGGAACAACGGGCAATAACGGACACTCGGGCCGCAGCGCGCGACGAACCTTGGGATCGCCCGGAGGCTTCGCCGCTGGCCGAACCTTCGCCATCGTTGGTCTGGACGTTTCGTAGTTCGCGTAGCGACCGCGCGCCGGGTGGGGTTGATTTTGAAAGGCTAAGGACGTTCGAGGCATAAGGCCTGGTGGCACGAGGCTGTGCGGCCGTGATTCACCCGACGTATGCCACCCGCGGCAAACCACCGTGAATGGCCAGGGCCTCCGGCGGTCCACGCCCGGATCAGGCCGGGCGCGCCAGTTCAACCTCGCTGGGCGAGAGAAGAAGCGTGACAATCTCGTCGGCGCTGTCGGGGCCGCCCAGTTCCACAGTCACAAGAACGTACTGAGCAGGATCACCCCAAACCTCGATGACCTCACCCTCGACCGTACCGGGTCCCCAGAGAACCCGGACGCCATCCCCGATCTTGAACTTGGACCGGCTCTTCGTCACCACGGCTCCTTCTGAAACGTCTGCTGCAAATTCTCCCATACCACTCGGTCGAGCGCACGCGATAAGCGAAGCATCCCAGGTCGCCGAGCGGTCGCCCAACTGCGAGTGTCCAACACGCCCTCGCGCCGCAGCGCGACCACCTGCTCCTCATCGCCGTGCGCCAACGCGTTGCGAAGGCGGATCAGATTGTCAAACTCCACTCGGTCGCCCAGTTGTCCTCCCCACCTGCGATTGACCACGCCCAGTTTGCTGCTCAACTGACTGACGCCCAATCGAAGGAAGTCCTGTTCCAAGGCGCGGAGATCCGCATTCCCGCGATCCAACGCTCTCCCGCGAGTTGCGGCTAGAACCAGCTCCGGCCGGTAACGGATATCGACACCCGACAGACGCACCAAATTCTGGGCTGCAAGACCATGCAGCCGTCGAGCGAACGACTGGAAGTCAGCGGCAAGTTGAAGGACGTACGCGTGAGCAAGGCGCCGACCGATCTGGTGCGGCCGGCCGGGACCCGCAACACACCCGACATGCCGGTGGGCTGCGGCTAGAACGCTCAAGGAGGCGTCCTGCGACTGAAGCCACTCCACGAGCGGTAGGGAGCGTCGATAGGCCACGATTTCAAATCACCCCGAAGCCAGCATCCCGCGTCGGCATCGGGCGATCCAGTCCCGGCAGAACGAGCAGAACCGGACAGAGGCGCGCCGCCGGTCTTCACCCCGGGAAGAGGTCAGGCTTGGGCCGCAAGATCGTCCCAGGGCGCCGGAGCGTCCTGAACGGCGCGGGCCGAGGTCCAGTCGATGCGCCACGAAGACTTCGGGTCGGGCCCGGTTGCGGATCTGATGACGGCAATCGCCGCGTCTACCGCGCTACCGAACCCATCGGCATCGACAGAGACCGAGATCTCGACGCGCGCGTCGGTCGCAGCGAAACCGATCGCGGCGTCGTCAGCCTCAAGCGCGACCAGCTTTTCCATCACTGCATCTAGATACGGCTGAACCTTCGCCAACGTAGGCGCCGGCTGTTTCGATGCGGCGTCCAATACCACACCTTCGAACTCGATGTGAAACCTCATCGACGTCCCCTCCAGCATGTTCGGCGAAGCCATGCGTCCAGGTGGTTCCCGTAATACCCGCCCGACGGAGTCAACGCTACATACTTCGCGTGGGATCCGCACGCGCACCTCATGCGAAAGTACCGTCCGGGAGGCGATTCGACGGTCCAGCCTCCGACCGTCTCGGCGGCCTGAAGGACGCGCTCGATGTCCTTGCGCTGGTGCTTTCTACGACTCTTGCTCACACGCCGAATCGGTACCAGTCCAGCAGGGCACCTTCAAGGAGACCAAAACCCGCAATTGCCTCGCTGGCACGAGCAAAATGGTCGGCCGTGATTCACCCACGCATGCCGAACTTTGGTAGCTGGCAGAGCACTCATGGGCGCGCTTTCCTCTCGGCACAGGGGCGTTGCTGATTATTACGCTAGGACTCACCAATATATGTCGCCATGCGAGAAAAACCGAGGTCGAATATTTCGGGTCCGGCACGCCTTACCGCTTGGCGCGTCGTGCCCGCTTGGGTGCTGCCTTGGCGGATCGGTGGTGGCCGGCCGACGCACTGCGAGAAACCTTCGAGGATGGGCAGAACGAGCAGTAGTGGACGAACCAGCCGGGGGACCCGGCCGGCCACGGCACGACACCGCGGCCCGGCGCCTGATCGGGCCGGCGATCGGTCTGCTATAAGCATCGGCATGCCCGATGCCAGGATCCTGCGCTCGTGAGCGGCTTTGCCGTCCTGGTCAAGGCATCGGCGAGCAAGACGCACGTCATGGCGATGCTGGCCGCCGCTCCCCACCGTGGCGAGCGCATCGACGCGATCGATGGCTTGGGCTTTGCCGTCGGGGTCCAGAACCGGGCAACCCAGGCCGACTTTGTGGGCGCCGCGTTGCACCAGGCCGCCAACGGCGCCGCGATCGCATTCGTCGGCTGCCTGCACCACGGCGATGGGATCATTCCCGCCGAAGACGCGGCCGCGCGCGTGGCGGGGGCCTACCGGGACGGAGGTCGCGCGGCCGTCGAAGCGCTGACGGGCTCGTTCACGACCGCGATCATCGACGAAAACACCGTCACGATCGTCCGCACCGTCGGCGGCGAACGCTCCGGGTTCTCCATCGTCGCCCCCGACGGCGTCGCCGCGGCAAGCGAGCCGAAGCAACTGCGCGCCTCTCCGCTGGACACCGGGCCGCCCGACAACGACACGATCCTAGACATCGTCACCGGCGACTTTCGCAGCGTGGAACGGACGGTGCTGACGAATGTCCGCCGTGTTCCGGCCGGCGCCTCGGTGCGCATCCGGTCCGCGGAACCCAAAGAAGACATCCATCACTTCTTCCAGCCCCACCGAATCGTCGCCACCAACACCATGAAATTCCCCGAAGCAGTCGAAGAGTTCCGGGCGCTGCTGGTGACCGCCACCAAACGCCGGCTGAGCGACGGCGCCGCCGTGATGCTGAGCGGAGGCCTGGATTCCAGCGCCGTGGTCTCGGCAGCAGCGCCCGAATACCGAAAGCGCTACGGCAAGAGCCTTCGGAACGTCTCGGGGCTGTATCCGGGCGCGGGCTTGGCCGACGAGCATCGCTTCATCGCCGCCACCGTCGCACAGCTTGGCCTGGAACCCATCTATCTGCAGCCAACGGTGCCGATCCTTGACCAAATCCCCGAGCGCGCGCTGCTGCACGACGGCCCCGACTTCGGCCCGATGGCCATGCACACCGCGACCATGTTTCGGGGCGCTCGCGACGCCGGCGCAACGACCCTGCTGGACGGCCACGACGGCGACACGCTCTTCGGCCACCGCGCCGGACTTCCCGAAGCGCTGCTGCGACGGGGGAAGCCGGTAGTCCTGGCTCGCTACCTGCGCTTCCTGGCGAAGCGAACCCAAACACCGCTCCCCCGGCTGGCGGTGGGCCAAGTGGCCCGCGCGGTTCTTGGCATTCCGGACGTCAGATGGAAACGCGGAGCACCGGTCGCACCGCCCGCCTGGATCATCGGAGC
>JBKKBA010000445.1:0-3364 GCA_046714275.1 Actinomycetota bacterium | reverse complement strand
CGGCGGCACCGGCTCCGGCAAGACCACGATGCTCAACATCCTCTCGTCGTTCATCCCCGAGTCCGAGCGCGTCATCACGATCGAGGACTCGGCCGAGTTGCGCCTGGGGCAGCCCCACGTCGTTCGGATGGAATCCCGGCCCCCGAACATCGAAGGCAAGGGGGCCGTCGGAATTCGGGACCTGGTGCGAAACGCCTTGCGCATGCGTCCCGACCGGATCGTCGTCGGTGAGGTCCGCAGCGGCGAGGCCTTGGACATGCTCCAAGCCATGAACACCGGCCACGACGGATCGATCTCCACCGTCCACGCCAACACCCCGCGCGACGTGCTGTCCCGCCTGGAAACGATGTGCTTGATGGCCGGCATGGATCTGCCGGTCCGGGCCATCCGCGAACAGATCGCGTCGGCCGTGCAACTGATCGTGCATCAGGCGCGACTGAAGGACGGATCGCGGCGGATCACGCATGTCACCGAGGTGGTGGGCATGGAAGGCGACATCATCACGCTGCAAGACCTGTTCCTGTTCGACTTCGGCATGGGCTTGGACGACGGCGGCCGCTTCAAGGGCCACATCAAGCCGACCGGCATCCGGCCTCACTTCACCGAGCGGCTTCGGGACTACGGCATCACGCTGCCGGCCGACATGTTCGAGCCAGAGCCGTTCGCGCGGGACGCGGGGGCGCGGCGATGAGCCCCTTCCAGGTTGCCGCCGCGGCGTCGTTCGGCGCGCTGGCCTTGCTGCTGGGCGTCGTGTTCACGGGAAACCGGGACCGGACCCAAGCGAAGAAGATGGAGCGCCGCCTGAAGCTGTACGCAATCGGCGCGACGGGGAAACGCCAGCGCACTAAGGGTGTGCTGGCGTCGTCGCCCTTCGCCCGCCGGGCCATCGACATCGTGGACAAGGTGCCGCGGTCGCAAAAGAACGAAGATGCGACCACGGCGCGGCTGGAGCGGGCGGGGTGGCCGCTGCGGCCGGTGGAACTGGCGGCGATTCGGATCGCCGCTGCCCTTGGCTCGGCCGTGGTCGGCGGCGTGCTGATGGGCAAACTCTGGCTGGGCGGATTCTTTGGAATCCTGGGCTGGATGATCCCAAAGCTGATCTTGGGCCATGCTGCAACCAAGCGCACCAACCTGTTTCTGGCGCAGCTTCCCGACACGCTGCAACTGCTGGCCGGGTCGCTGAAGGCCGGCTACGGGCTGATGCAGGCCGTGGACACGCTGGTGAAGGAATCGCCCTCGCCGACCTCGGTGGAGTTCCAGCGAGTGCTGGCCGAGACGCGGCTGGGCATGCCGCTTGAGGAGTCCCTGAACGCAATGGCCGAGCGCATCGGAAGCGACGACTTTCGCTGGGTGGTCATGGCGATCGGCATTCAGCGCCAGGTCGGCGGAAACCTTGCCGAGCTGCTGACTACCGTCGCGGCGACACTGCGCGACCGCGAAGCGGTTCGCCGGCAAGTCCGGGTCCTGGCCGCCGAAGGAAAGCTAAGCGCCTACATCCTGATCGTGCTGCCGTTTGCCATCGCCGGCTACGTGGCGATGGTGAACCCAGATTTCCTGGCAACCCTGACGGGCGAGAAGGTCGGTCAGATCATGATCGCCGGCTCGATCGTGCTGATGGGCCTGGGCGCGTTGTGGATGCGCAAGATCATCCGGATCGAAGTCTAGGAGAAGCCAGCCATGAGCCTATTCGCAACCGTCGCAGCCACCGTCTTCTTCGGCGCCGCCGTGCTGGGCTTTGCCAGCCTGCAAAGCGTCGTCGTCGAACGCGCGCGAACCAACCGGACGATGCGCCGGCTAAAGACCATCGACCTGCAGGCCGGCGACCTTCGCCGCAAAGAGCTGGCGAAGCCGTTCGCGACCCGCATCGCGCTTCCCGCTGTTCGAAGCCTGGGACGCTTCGCCCGGACCTTCACTCCGGCCGGCGTCGTCGACCGGCTGGCGAAGGACTTGGAATACGCCGGCGCGCCGGCCGGCTGGGACGCCGAGCGCGTCCTAGCGACCAAGCTGGTGGCCTGTGGGGGCGGCTTCCTGGCATCCGTGGTGCTGCTGCCGCTGGCCGGGTTCTCGGCGGTGCGCGGCATCGTCGGCGGCGTCGTGCTGGCCATCGTCGGCTACTACGCACCAGAATGGACGCTGCGCTCCCGCGCCGGAGCCCGGCAGGCGGCCATCCAGAACACCCTGCCGGATGCGCTGGATCTGCTGTCGATCACCGTCGAAGCCGGCTTGGGGTTCGACGCGGCTGTGGCTCGCGTCGCAAAGCACGCGAAGGGCCCCCTGGGCGAAGAGCTGCATCGCGTCCTTCAAGAGATGCAGATCGGCAAGGCGCGATCCGATGCGTTGCGCGCGATGGCCGACCGGACCAGCGTGCCCGAACTGCAGTCGTTCGTGCTGGCGATGATCCAAGCCGACGCATTCGGCATCTCGATCGGTCAGGTGCTTCACGTGCAGGCCAAAGAGATGCGGCTGAAGCGACGGCAGCGCGCCGAGGAACGGGCACAGAAGATCCCGGTGAAAATCCTCATGCCGCTGCTGGGGTGCGTGTTTCCGTCGCTGTTCGTCGTCATCCTGGGGCCGGCCGGCATCCAGATCTCCCGAAGCCTGTTGAAGCACTGAGATGAGAGTCCTTGCGATCACGACCGACGCCTCGCTGGAGGTGGCGCTGTCGTCGCTGCCCGGTGGCTGGGAGATCCTGTCGGCTCGGGACCCCGAGGGCGCGATTCAAGCCGCCTGCCACGCGGACCTGGCGCTCATCGCGCTGGGATCGACGGAACGTGGACTGAGCGCCGTCGAAGCGCTGTACCGGCTGCGCGTCGGACTGCCCTGCCTGGTTGTCGGCGAATGCGAGCCGCCGGAAGATGCCCTGGCCCCCGTCCTGGTCCGGCCGTTCGCAATGGGCGAGCTGGTCGATGCCATGCGCCGCGCGGCCGAGCGGCCCGGCGCGCGCTTGGAGCCCGAGCCTGAGCCGTCCCCCCCTGCCGTCCTCGGTGCTGGCGCCCCCGTCGAGGTTGCCATCGAAGAAGAACCAATCTCATTGGCCGAGGAGATTGCGCCCGAGGCGGCCTCTCCACCCCGCGACGCCGCGCCCAAGCCGATCGCGGCGGAGCAGGGCCCTGAAGACGGCGTCGAGCCCGTGTTCGCGACGAGCGACGAGTTCGCCCCGTCCGAAGACCGCCTCGGCGCGCTCCTCGCCAGCGTCCCGCTGGTTCCGCCTGTTGCCCAGCGCGACGCGCACGACGACGATGCCGGCTCGGCCCCGCAATCGGATTCTCCGCGGAGCGGCGACGAGTGGGCCCTGGCTCTACTACACGAGATCGGCCAGAGCATCGAGGGAGGCACTGACGGGGGCATCAACGAACCCCCGCCC
>JBKKBA010000444.1:0-6386 GCA_046714275.1 Actinomycetota bacterium | reverse complement strand
CCGGCCCTGATCTTTGGGCACGGCTGGCTGCTGGTCGGCGGCGAGAAGATGTCCAAGACCAACCTGACCGGCATCCATCCCTTCGAGCTGGTGGACCAGTTCGGCGTGGACGCGTACCGCTACTATTTCCTGCGTGAGGTCGCCTTCGGCCAGGACGGCAGCTTCTCGTGGGAGTCGATGGCCGCTCGCTACAACGCCGAGCTTGCCAACGGCATCGGCAACCTGGCCTCGCGCGTCGTGGCGATGATCGCGTCGTACTTTGACGGCACCGTGCCCGATCCGGCGGGGGCCGATACCGAACTGGAGCGTGGCCTGGCCGATGTTGTCGCATCGTCGGCCGCCGAGTACGCGACGGCGATGGACTCGCTGGCGTTCCACGTGGCGCTTGAGGCCGTGGACAAGATCGTGCGCCGGGCCAACGGCTACATCGTGGAGACGGCCCCATGGGTGCTGAACAAGGATCCCGCCCAGCGCGACCGGCTGGCGTCGGTGCTGTACGCCTCGGCCGAAACGCTGCGCGTGCTGGCCGTGCTTCTGGCTCCCTTCATGCCGTCGGCGTGCGACCGGCTGTGGACGATGCTGGGCATCGGCGAACCGCTGTCCACGCAACGGCTGCCCTTCGCGAGCCAATGGGGCGGCCTAACTCCGGGCCGCAAGGTCACCAAGGGGGACGGCCTGTTCCCGCGCCTTGAGATTGCCACCTGACTAGTGTTGCGCCCGGGAAGTTCCTCGTCGAGATGTCTAGAGACTTCCCGGGCGGAGCACTAGATCGTGCTGATCGACTCGCACGCCCATCTGGACATGCTCGACGACGATGTCGATGCCGTTCTGGCGCGCGCCGCCACGGCCGGCGTCGCCAAGGTCATCACCATCGGCGTGGATATACCCACCAGCGAATGGGCTGCTGCCGCAGCCACGAAGCGGGACGACGTGTGGGCGACGGCCGGGCTGCATCCACACGATGCCGACGATTGCTCGCCCGCCGCGCTGGCAACGATCGCGCGGCTGGCCGCTCAACCGCGGGTCGTGGGTGTCGGCGAAACGGGCCTGGACTATTTCTACGACAACTCCCCGCGGGACCAGCAGCGGAGCGTCTTCGCACAGCAGATCCGCATTGCGGTGAGCACCGGCAAGACGCTGGTGGTCCACACCCGGGACGCGTGGGACGACACGTTCGCGATCCTGGCCGACGAAGGACCCGTCGAGCGGATCGTGTTCCATTGCTGGACCGGCGGACCGGCGGAAGCGGAGCGCGCGCTGGCGATCGGCGCCGTGCTGTCCTTCAGCGGGATCGTGACGTTTAACAAGGCACAGCCGGTTCGCGAATCCGCGGCGCTGGCCCCGATGGACCGGATCATCGTAGAAACCGATTCGCCGTTCCTGACGCCCGTGCCCCACCGCGGCAAGCGTAACGAGCCCGCCTACGTCCGCCACGTCGCCGACGCGATCGCCCAGATCAAGGGCGTCTTGCCGGACGAGGTCGATGCCGCCACCACCAGAAATACCGAGCGCATCTTCGCGCTGGGCGTCTGATTTCCTCCCAATCTCCTGGTCGCAGGACTCTCGAACGGGAACCAGGCCCAACGCAATACGGGCCATGCATATGACGAAAGTTGACGATAGCGGACGGCAGGATTCCACAATACCTTCGCGCTGCTTCAGAAAGTGTCCCCGCACTCCGACAGGGTGAGTGCGCGTCGACAACCGCAACGTGATTGTCGAAATCCTTCTGTGCCCTTGATCTAGCCGTGGCGGCGTTGTCTTGGCAGGCGCCGACGCGTCCCATGGAGCCGATGAGGCCATTGTTGCGGAGCATGCGGACGAACTTCTTCGAGCGAAATTGACTTCCACGGTCGCTGTGCACGATCGTGTCGAGCGGGCTGCAGAGGACGATCGCGTGCCGCAGCGCGGCGACGGCGAGCGATGCTTTCATTCGCGATTCGATCGAGTAGCCGACGATCCGTCCCGAGAATGCGTCCTTGACGGCGCACAGGTACAGCTTCCCTTCGGCCGTGGGATGCTCCGTGATGTCAGCGAACCACAACTTGTTCGGCGCGTCGACGCTGAATTCGCGCTGCACCAGATCGTCGTGCACCGCCGGCCCCGGCTTCAAGCCTCTACCCTGCTTGCGCGCCAGCACCGACGCGATTCCGTGCGCCGAGCAGAGTCGTTGCACGCGATTCTCGCTCGCCGTGATCCCATACTCGGCTTCGAGTTCGTCGCAGATGAACCGGTAGCCAAACGTCGGATCGTCGCGGTGAACATCATGCGCCGCGTTTGACCAGATGCGCGTTGGTCCAATCGCGATCGCAAATCGGCTTCGCCTTCCACTTGTGGAACGCTTGCGGCGTGAAGCCCAGCACCCGGCAGGTCACCGCGACGGGAATCCCGTCGATGGCGAGCTCGAGGACCAGCGGGTACATCATTTTGGGTTGACGCCCCGACCCAGATAGATCGCGGCGCGTCGCAACACTTCGTTTTCCTGCTCGAGCAGCCGGTTGCGTTTCTTCAACTCGCGGTTCTCGGCCTGCTCGGCGATCGTCAACCCCGGCCGGACGCCGTCCTCGACGTCTTGGATCTTCAACCACCGATGCAGACACGCCTCCGAGATCCCGAAGTCTTTGGCGATCTGAGAGATCGGCGCCTCACCCTTCCGGGCGACCGCGATCACATCGCGGCGGAATCCTCAGGAAACGCTTTCGGCATACCGACCACCTCCGGCGAGGACCGTAATCCTCACACCTCAGGAGTCAACCATGCCGGGGGCAGTCCCTTGATGTTTCTGCGCGACCATTCGTCCTATGACGAGGCGGAGATGGAATGACCTTCTTCTGACCCGGCCAAGGCGTTGAAAACAGGAATCCCGCCGCGCTGGTCGGCGAGGTGCTACCGCAGTCGGTCGGCTGTCGAATCCCCGGGTCCAACTGCTATCCCTGGGGGCAAAAAGTAAGACATGAAGGTGGACGTGTTGTTGGACAAAAGTGTTGGTCAATAATCTGTTGTTCCTGGTATAGTGGCCTAAGCAGATGATCAAGTGAGGGACATGATTGTGGACAGTGATCGGGGACAGCATGCCCGACCAGGGTGAGCGAGAGTACCAAAATAGCCATCCGTGGCTTACGTTCACCTTCGTTCCGGATCGGAACCCAGCTTTGTGGCTCCTCTTGGGGGAAGCGCAGTCCAAATGCGAGCACATCGCTGGGGTCCCCCTGCTGCCGGAAACCGCGAGGGAGTTGCATCAGGTTTTCCTGGCTAAGGGCGCGGCAGCGACTACGGCCATCGAAGGAAACACGCTTTCGGAGGCAGAGGTCCGCGAACTGATGGAGGGTCGCCTCAAACTACCGCCGTCGAAGGAATACCTCGGCCGAGAAGTCGAGAACATGCTCCGGGCCTTCAACTTCATCGCTGATGAACTGATGGCCGGCGGGGATGACTCACTGAGACCCGGGATGATTCTCGACTACAACAACATGGTGCTCGACGGTCTCGAGTTGGAAGAAGGCGTGCTTCCGGGTGCTTGGCGACAGCACAGTGTCCTTGTGGCGGGCTACCGCGGTGCGCCTTCGCAAGATTGTCCCTACCTAATCGAACGACTCTGTGACTGGTTGAACTCGCCGGGGATGAAGCCTGCCGGTAATGAAAACAGGATCGTCTATGCGATTCTCCGAGCGGTTCTCGCTCATCTCTATCTCGCCTGGATCCATCCGTTCGGGGACGGCAACGGACGCATCGCGCGTCTTGTGGAGTTCCAGATTCTGGTCGCGGCCGGTATCCCGACGCCGGCCGCTCACCTGCTGAGTAATCACTACAACCAGACGCGGTCGGAGTACTACCGCCAACTTGCTCGGGCAAGTCGTGTTGATGACGGGGTTTCTTCGTTCCTGTTCTACGCTGTCAGAGGGTTCGTGGATCAGGCGCGCATCCAGATCGAATCCATTCGATTCCAACAGATGGAGGTGACGTGGCGTAACCACGTTCACAATGTCCTTCCCGGTCACGGTCTCGGGGACGCGCGTCGGCGATCTCTGGTGTTTGACCTTTCGACACAGCCGGGCCCTGTTCCGCGCGGCCGATTGCGAAGCATCTCGGCCAAGGTCGCGGAGTCGTACCTCAGTAAGGGGCTCAAGACTCTTTCGCGCGATCTCAACGCCCTGACGCAACTGGGACTGATCCATTCGACTCCGCAAGGCTACGAGACCCGTCATCATGAAGTCGTTGCCGCGTTCATGCCGCGACGCAGACCGATCAGCGAAACTGAATCGCAGGGTCTCGCGTAGCACGGCGTGAATCGACGGACTGTAAGAGAGCGGACGGCGCGGCCCGCAATGCCACCGATCTGGCCACTCCAGTGAACGCTAGCTGCGCAGTCGCTCCAAGAGCGCTGCAGGCGACAAGACAGGGATCGGAGGATCGACGACCGAAGCAAGGTCAAGATCGCCGCTGCAGATCGCCTGGCACGCGCCTGCTGCCGCCCCGGCGAACAGGAAATCGTCCTTTGAGTCCCGACAGATTCGAGGGATCTCATCCGGATCGGAGACGAGCTCGGCGGACCTGTGCAGCAGGGAGATGAATTCGTCGGCATCCTCAGACGTGACCCATTTCCGAAGGCGAGGCGCATCCAGAATGGTGCGGAGCTCTGTCAGGAGCATCGGGGTTACCACGATGTCGAATTCCCCCTCATGCCACAGGTCGATCAACGCCGCCGGGGGTCCGCCACCTGAAATCAGCGTGGAAACAACAACGTTGGTATCGATCAGGATCCGAATCACGTGCGCCGCTTGGACCGAACTTTCTTCGACTCCGCGATGGCTATCCGCATCGCCTCGTCCGGATCGAGGTTCGCCCGCTCGCGCACTCTCTTGAACAGGTCGCGGCCGAGCCGCTGTTGGAGAGCCTCTTCGATGATGACGTACTCGGGCTTGTCCTCGCGGGCTGCCGCGATTTTCGTCGCTCGCAGGAGCTCCGTGTCGATGTACACGGTGGTCTTTCGCCTAGTCATTGGTCCATTATGCCGTCAAACCGTTAAACAAGCAAGAAGGCATTCGTCCCCTGGCGGCCGGCTCTGTTGGCTGCGGTGTCACCGCTTCGGCGAGAATGCCGCCCATGAGAGCGATTCTGTGCAAGGAGCATGCGGGGCCCGCCGGGCTGGTGCTGGAAGATGTGGCGTCGCCTGCCGCGGGACCCGGGCAGGTGGTGGTGTCGGTGAAGGCTGCCGGCGTGAACTTTCCCGACGTGCTGATCACCCAGGGGAAGTATCAGTTCCAGCCGCCGATGCCTTTTTCGCCGGGCAGCGAAGTCTCCGGCGTCGTGAAGGAGATCGGTGAGGGCGTCTCCGGTGTGAAGCCCGGCGATCGCGTCATCGCCTTCACCGGCTTCGGTGGGTTCGCCGAAGAGGTCGTCTGCGACGCGCGCGTCCTGGTGCCGATGCCCGACGCCATGGACTTTGTGACCGGTTCGGCCTTCGTGCTGGCGCACGGGACGTCGCACTACGCGTTGCGCGATCGGGCGGGGCTTCAAAGCGGCGAGACGCTGCTGGTGCTGGGCGCGGCCGGCGGTGTCGGCCTGGCCGCCGTCGAGATCGGGGCGGCGCTGGGAGCGACGGTGATCGCCGCGGCGTCGGATGACGACAAGCTGGACGTGTGCCGCAAGCGCGGTGCGACCGAGACCATCAACTACACAACCGAAGACCTGAAGGCGCGCGTCAAGGAACTGACCGGAGGTCGCGGCGCCGATGTTATCTACGACCCGGTTGGTGGCTCGTATACGGAGCCGGCGCTGCGCAGCATCGGCTGGGGCGGTCGCTACCTGGTGATTGGGTTTGCCGCGGGTGAGATCCCGAAGATTCCGCTGAACCTGACGCTGCTCAAGTCATGCTCGATCGTCGGCGTGTTCTGGGGCGCGTTCGCGCAGCGCGACCCGAAGCGCAACGGCGAACTGCTGCGCGAGCTGATGCAGTGGTGGAGCGAGGGCAAGGTCTCGCCGTTCGTGTCCGAGACCTATCCGCTTGAGGACACACCGCGAGCGCTGGACGACATGATGAACCGGCGGGTGCGCGGCAAAGCCGTGATTACCGTAGCCACGTCCTAGGTTTCGGCGCCGGCAAGTCCCGCTGCCACCTCCGCCCGGTTTCGGGGATGTTTCTTCAAGAAAGCACTTGCATTGTGTTTATGGGCGGGTATAGACTCCAACACATGTTCGAGCATCTTGACAAACCCTCCGCGCCCGGTGACTCTTCCGCCGTCGCCGCGGCATCCTCGCGCCTGTCCTCCGACATCGCCGCGCTGCACACCGCGGCCGCGGGTTCCTCTGCTGCGGTCCGGGCGGATGCGATCTGTCAGGCGCTCCGAAGCTCCGACGCGCTGCTGGCGAGCGCGATCGACCTGATC
>JBKKBA010000443.1:0-8190 GCA_046714275.1 Actinomycetota bacterium | reverse complement strand
TCCCGACACGGCGCACCGCTTCGGCGAACGCGTCACGAGCGATCACCAGCGAGTTCGGAATTTCCGTGGGGATGAGCTGGCGCCAGTTCGGGAACTCTCCCTCGATGAGCCGCGAGACAAGGGTTCTTCCGCCGGCTGAGACGGCAACCTGCGACTCGCCAAGCGTCACCGTGACCTCCGACTCTCCCTCGGCGGCCTTGACGGCCTCCGCCAGCGCGCGGGCAGGCACCACCCGCTTCCCTTCGATGCCCTTCCCGGCCCACTCGATCTCGCGGATGGCCTGCCGGTACGAGTCGGTTGCGATCAGGTTGATCGTTTTTGGCGTCGCCTCAACCAGCACCCCGGTCAGGATCGGTCGTGCCTCGTCGTGTGAAGCTGCTTTCGCCACCTGGGCGACGGCTGCGGCGAAAAGCTTGCCGTCTACCGTTCCCGAGCCGGCATCCGGTGTTGAGATCTGCGGGAAATCCTCGACCGGCAGCGTGCGCAGCGTGAACTCGGCCGCACCACAAACGATCTTGCCCATCGTGGTATCTGCGGTGAGCGCGACCGTCCCTTCCGGCAGCGAGCGGGCGATGTCGCCCAGAACGCGCCCGGGAAGCAGGACTTTCCCGGCCTCGGCGACGGCCGCCGAAACGCGGGCCTCCCCCGAGATTTCAAGATCGGTTCCGGTGAATGTCACGACATCACCGTCGGCCTCGATTAAGACCCCGCCCAGCACCGGCAGTGTTGCTCGTGAACCGACCGACCGCAGCACCCACGCAACAGCATCGGCAAACGTGTCCCGTTCAATCTTGATCTTCATCCTGAGGTCACCTCTCTCCACAACCTTAGCGCCACGCTACGACAGTTATCTTTCGTTTACACAAAAACAGAAGTACTAGTAGGGGCTGGGGATACGGTGGATAAAGGGCTAAAAGCGCAGCCCCTACCCCCGGGGTGCATCCCCAAACGTATGTGGACCGGCGTCACGCGGAAAGCCCTCTTGTCCCCCGCTGGCGAATTCGAGCTGTTAGCTCCTGAACTTGTGCATACACGGGACGCTTTTCCCCAAGCCAGGTGCGGATCTTCGAGTTGGCATGCATGACCGTTGTGTGGTCGCGCCCGCCGAACGCCTCACCGATCTTCGGAAGCGAAAGAGGTGTCATCTCACGGCAGAGATACATCGCGATCTGCCGCGCGTGAACCAGGTGCCGCGACCGCGATGGGCCCAGAAGATCATCCTTCGCGATCGTAAAGTAGGAGGCGGTCTCGGCAATGATCGCTTCGACGGCGATGTCATTTGCAGACTCCGGCGGCAGCAAAGGGCGCAGCACTTCGTGCGCCAGCTCGATCGTGACCGGCTGGCCGCAGAGCGACGCGTAGGAAACGATCCGGATCAGCCGGCCCTCCAGTTCCCGGATGTTGTTCTGCACACGTGTAGCCAGAAACGCCAGCACGTCCTGCGGAACCACAAACCCTTCCGCCGCCGCCTTCTTCTGAAGGATCGCGACGCGCGTTTCCAGATCGGGCGCCTGCATGTCGGTAATCAAGCCCCACTCGAAGCGTGTGCGAAGGCGGTCCTCCAGCGGGTTGAGCTGGTTCGGCGGACGGTCGGACGAGATCACGATCTGCCGCCCGTCGTTGTGCAGCGCGTTGAATGTGTGGAAGAACTCCTCCTGCGTCTGCTCGCCGCGAACCATGAATTGGATGTCATCGACCAAGAGCACGTCGGCCTCGCGGTACCTCCGCCGGAACGCGGGCATCCGTTCCTCGCGGACGCCCTGGATGAACTCGTTCATGAACTGCTCGCTGGACACGTATCGGACCAGAGCCTGGGGATACAACTTGTGAACGTGATGACCGATGGCGTGCAGAAGGTGGGTTTTCCCAAGACCCGGGGGCGCGTAGATGAAGAGCGGGTTATACGAGCTCGCCGGCTGTTCGGCAACGGCCATCGCAGCGGCGTGCGCGAACCTGTTCGATTGGCCGGTCACGAACGTTTCGAAGGTGTATTTCAAGTTAAGGATCGGCGCCTCGGGCGCCTCGGTGCGCGGCGAAGGGCGCTCGGGTCGAAGATCGGCCACGCCGGCCGGGACTGCCGGGATCGGTTGATCAATGGTTGGGGCTCGTGCCGCGTCGACGGTCACGCGAACATCGATCGGCCGGCCGGCTTCAGCACCCAGGGTCTCCTGCAAGAGTTCGGCGTACCTGGTTTCCAACCATTCCTTTGCGAAGGCGCTGGGGGCTGCAAGGGTGATGGTGTTTCCATGAAGGCTGACGGCATGCGTTCCTTCGATCCACGGCCGGGCCCCCGGCGAGGGCAACTGGTCGCGCATTCGACAAAGGGCGCGATCCCAAAGCTCGGCGACATCGATGCTCACGTTCTGGTCTCCCGTCCGTCCACAGGCTCCGTCCACAGGTGTGGACGAAGCACGAGGCTGCTGTCGTAGAGCACGCAAGAGCAGGGGGAAAACAGGAAGGGTCCCGCGTGAGGGGCCGGAGTATAGGCACGGCAGGCAAGACGTTCAAGATCGGAAAAACTCCTTGTGGATAACTGCCAGACGGGTAAAACCGCAGGTCGACGGGCTTAAGAGGGGCCGGCGAAAGCCGCAAGGTTCCTCAGATTGTGTTCCCAGCCCGGTGCCCGGGCCGCGTCGTGTTGACGCGTTTCGAGCGTGGCCCGTACACTGCGTCGATTCCAGATGGCCAAAGGTAAGCGCACGTTCCAGCCCCACAACCGGCGTCGCAAGCGCACGCACGGCTTCCGAACGCGCATGCGAACGCGCGCCGGTCGCTTGGTGATCGCTCGGAGGCGTCGCAAGGGGCGCGCTCGTCTTACGGCCTAACCCCATCGCCCGTCTTCGATCCTGCGAACCCTCCTGATGCACCGACGCCATCGCCTGGGCTCAGCCAGCCTGATTCGCCGCATTTATGCGACGGGTCTTCGCGTTCCCTCCCGCGGCGCCACGGTGTCGGGCCTGGTCGCAGATGCCGACGAGCCAAAGAGCGCCCCTCAGTCCGCTCAGGCCGCCCCCCAGGCCGCCCCCAAGATTGCGGTAGTCGCTTCCCGGAAGGTCGGGGGCGCCGTTGATCGAAATCGAGCGCGCCGCCGCCTGCGGGCGGCCGTGGGACTGGTGGCGCCGCACATGAAACCGGGATCACTGGCCGTCGTCGCGGCGACACGACAGACACGAGGGCTAAACTTCCAGAAACTGGTAGAAGATGTGCGCCGAACAGCCGAGAAAGCTGGGTTGATTCGCGAAGATGGCGGGATCTCGAATGCGTAAGCTCCCCGCTTTCATGCTCCTGAGTTTGATTCGCGTCTATCAGGAGACATTCGGCCGGATCCTAGGAGGGAACTGTCGGTTCCACCCGTCGTGCTCTGACTACGCGAGCGACGCGGTACGGCTGAACGGCGTGCTGGCCGGGGGCGCCCAGGCGATATGGAGAGTATTGCGCTGCGGTCCATGGTCCAAGGGTGGCGTCGATCGCCCGAAGCGCAGCCCCAGGCGCACAAGGTCGCAGCCCGAGGAGGCTCTGAATGGATAGTGCTTTTGGCGCCATCTTAAAGTTTTTAGGCGCGGTTCTCGGGGCGATTTACCAGGTCATTCCCTCGTACGGCATCGCGATCATTCTGCTGACGATCCTGGTGCGGCTGGTCTTGTTCCCGCTTGCGGTCAAGCAAATCCGGTCCATGACCTCGATGCAGAAGATCCAGCCGCAACTCAAAGAGCTTCAGAAGAAGCACAAGGGCGATCGCCAGAAGTTGAACGAAGAGATGATGAAACTGTATCGGGAGCATGGGGTGAACCCGCTGGGCGGATGCTTCCCGATGCTGCTGCAACTTCCGGTCTTTATCGCGTTGTACGCGGTCATTCGCTCTTCGATCGCCTTCGACGGCGCGATCGAGCCGCAGCAGATCACGATCCCGATTACGAAGAACACGATCTGCATGCCCGTGGGGACTCCCGAGGTAGGCGGGAGCGGGATCAGCGACGTCGAATGCCAAAGCGGCGACCAAAAGCAGACCTTCACGCTGGCCGGTGGGCCCAACGTGGTTACCCGCCAGAAGTCGATCGAGCGAGCGGAGGCCTTCCCCACATACCTGACTCGGTGCGTCCTGCCCAAGGGGGTCAAGAAGGGCTCCACGCTCAGTGCCGTGACCTGCACGTCACCCCTAGGCACCGGTCACATACCAAGCGACGGAAAGCTCTTCAAGGGACTCGTCCAAGACAAGGCCACATTCCTGGGCATGCACTTGGCCTGTTCTCCGACCCAAGCGAGCTCTAAACAAGCGATCCGCCAATGCACTGCAGCCGAGGGCGCCGGTGGCGGGCCGGCGCTTGTTGTCTACTACGCACTGGTCTTGCTGATGGCCGGAACCACCTACTACCAGCAGAAACAGATGCTGTCGAAGCAGCCCGCCTCGCCGCAGGCAGCGCAGATGCAGATGATGGTCAAGATCATGCCGGTGTTCATGGGCTTCCTGTCGCTCAACTTCCCGGCGGCTCTGAGCCTGTACTGGGTGGTCGGCAACTTCTGGATGATCGGACAGCAGCATTTCATCTTGAAGGCCAAGGGCGAGCCCGACGGGGGAACCCCGGCTATCGCTTCACGCAGCGGCAAGCCGAAGCCCGAAGCTCCGAACGGCCGCGGAAGCGGTAGCCGAGGAAACGGGCGCCCCTCCGGCAAGTCCGGGAAGTCCGGGAAGTCCGGAAAACGACCCAGCGGACGGCCCGGTAAGTCCCGCCGATGAGCGATCCCGTCGAGGCTTCCGGCCGGACGGTCGAGGAAGCCATCGACGCAGCCCTGGAACTTCTGGGGGCTACCGAGGACGAGGTCGAAGTCCAGATCCTCTCCGAAGGTGATGACGGAGATCCGCTCCGTCGGACCGGGGACGCGCGAGTCCTGGTCCGTTTCCGTGATGAGCGGACTGAGGAAGACCACCAACATGCTCGGCTTCAAGAGGCCGAGGAGCGCGATCGGCGCCTCCGCGTTGACCGCGTCGAAGCCGAGCGGCAAGCGGCCGCCGTACGGGGCTTCCTGGAAGGACTCATGGACGTGCTGGATATCGACGCGGATGTCCACGTGGAGGCCACGGCCTTTGGCGCGGCAGCCGATTTGGAGGGAGAGGATCTCGCCCTGCTCATCGGCCGGCACGGGTTGACCTTGGCCGCGCTCCAGGAACTCTGTCGCGCGGTGGCGCAGAAGGACTCCCCGGGCCGGGCGCTCGTCACGGTCGATATCGAGGGATATCTGGTCCGACGGGCCGAAACGCTTCAGCGCATGGCCAGAAATGCTGCCTCAAAGGTCCTGCGAACCAAGCGTGCCGTTGCATTGGAGCCTATGAACGCGCGCGATCGGAAAATCGTCCACGACGCCTTGACGGACCTCCGTGGTGTGGGAACTAGCAGCGAGGGCGATGAACCCAACAGGTTCGTCGTCGTTCTGCCCGAATAAGCGGCCACCCAGCAGCCCTCGTCGGGCTCCTGTTTCACGGGAAACATCGCTTCGACTACTCCACCCATCCTCCAGACCTAGGACCGCCTTCGGCCGTAGCATGTTTCACGAGAAACATGGACCCAGGACTGCGTACGGTTGCCGGAGCCCTTGCACAGTTGGGGTTGCCGGCGACGCTGCTTTCCCCGCTGGCTGCACACGCTGCGGCGGTTAGGGAGGCTTCACCGCGAGCCGGGCTTGTTTCCACCGGCGATGAGAACTCGATACTTGCCAGGCATACGGCCGATTCTCTGTCCTTTGCCGTCGCCCGGGCCCCTGCGCCGGACGAGCGGTGGGTCGATGTGGGCAGCGGGGCAGGCTTTCCGGGGTTGGTGCTGGCGATCGCTTATCCCCAGGCTGGGTTTACCCTTGTGGAGTCGAATCGTAAGAAGGCAGGCTTTCTGGAAGTTCAGGTCCTAGATCTTGGTCTCAGCAACGTGAGAGTGCTTCCACAGCGGGCCGAAACGATCGAGGAAGAGTTTGATGTGGCCACCGCTCGAGCCGTCGCCGACCCGGCGCTCATGCTCTCCTCACTCATGGGCCTGCTGGTGGACGGCGGGGTAGCGATCGTAGCGGGGACCGGAGCCGTTCCCGGGGCTCGGGTGGTTCGCGTCGATCTTCCCGAAGTTGACTCGCCCGGGACCCTCCTTATGATGACGCGAGGTTAGCATGGATGATTCCAGATTTTCCCAGAACTCTCAGCGGAATCCAGATTCTGCCAGAGCTACAACCCTTGTGCTGGCTTTGGCGAACCAGAAAGGCGGCGTGGGCAAGACCACGACCGCAGTAAACCTAGGAGCCTGCCTTGCCGAGCGGGGAATCCGGGTGCTGTTAGTAGACGCCGATCCGCAAGGCAACGCCTCCACGGGTTTGGGTGTCGATCGCTCCGCGGTGAAGCTTGGCACCTACGAGGTCTTGCTCGGTTCGCCGCTGCTGGACGCCGTCGCGGCGACTGAGGTCGAGAACCTGTTCCTGGTTCCCTCGACCATCGATCTTGCCGGTGCGGAGGTGGAGCTGGTTTCGACCTTCGCGCGCGAAGGCAAGCTTCGCAACGCCCTGGAGCCGGCGCGAGGACGGTTTGACGTCATCTTCGTTGATTCTCCGCCTTCGCTCGGCCTGCTCACGATCAACGCGCTGGTCGCAGCCGATCAGGTTCTGGTGCCGATCCAGTGCGAGTACTACGCATTGGAGGGGCTCGGCCAGCTCATGCGCACGGTCGAGCTGGTGCGCGAAGCTCTCAATCCGCCACTGACGATCGGTGGCGTCGTGCTCACGATGTTCGACTCGCGCACTCGTTTGGCCGAGCAGGTCGTCGCCGACGTTCGCAGTCACTTCGAGAAGGCCGTCTTCAACACGGTCATCCCGCGAACGGTGCGGCTGTCGGAGGCGCCGGGCTTTGGCAAGCCGATTACGACCTACGACGGCAGCGGGAAGGGCGCCGGGGCGTATCGCGCGCTGGCGGCCGAGGCGATCACGCGCTGGTTCCCCGAACATTCGGCGACGGAGACGGAACCGGCACCACAAGGAGGCTCCGAATGAGCGAGTCCGATCGACGCACGGGCGGGCTGGGTCGCGGGCTGTCGGCGCTGCTGCCGGCCGGTGGAGCCGCACCCGCACAGGCGGCCGGGTCGCATCCCGGTCCGAGCCTTCGCGAGATCCCGTTAGATGAGATCGCTCCAAACCCACGGCAGCCCCGCGAGCGCTTTGACGATGCGGCGCTTCAGGATCTTGCCGCGTCGATCCGCGCCGTCGGGGTCCTGCAGCCCGTCGTGGTCCGGCGGCTGGGAGCCGGCTACCAACTGGTGATGGGCGAGCGTCGCGTTCGAGCCGCACGACTCGCCGGGCTGCGCATGATCCCGGCAGTTGTTCGGGATACCGCTGAAGAGTCGATGTTGCGGGACGCATTGATCGAGAACATCCAACGGCAGGACTTGAATCCGATCGAGGAGTCGCAGGCTCTGCGCCAGCTCATCGATCAGTTTTCGATTACGCACGAGGACCTGGCCGAGCGCGTTGGGCGCAGTCGCGCATCGGTGACGAATGCTCTGCGCCTGCTGACGCTTGCGCAACCGGTGCAGGATCGCATCACGTCGGGAGCGCTCTCCGCTGCACACGGCCGCGCGATCGCGGCGCTATCGGACGCGGCTGCGCAGGAACGGGTCGCCGTTCGCGTTTCGGCCGAATCTCTCAGCGTTCGCGCCACCGAGGATCTGGTCCGGCGTCTTTCCGCGTCCGGTCAGACGCGCGTGACGGCTCGGTCGGAGCGAAGCCGCGCCGAGCGACCGGCCGGCATCCTGGAAGTGGAGCACCGGCTTGCGGCTATGCTGGATACGCGCGTTCGCATTGAAGCGGGACGTCGCGGCCGCGGCCGGATTGTCGTCGAGTTCGCCGACGAAACCGACCTGGATCGCATCTTCCGTTCGATTGAGCGCGCGTAGAGCGCGCGGCATCGGGCAAAAGGAGTCGGCATGGAGTTCCGGCGCATCGACCGGCTTCCGCCGTACGTCTTCAGCGTTGTCAACGACTTGAAGGCGACGGCTCGGCGAGCCGGTGAGGACATTATCGATCTGGGCATGGGCAACCCCGATCTCGCGACGCCGGGCGTCGTCGTTGACAAGCTGATTGAGGCTGCGCGTAACCAACGGAACCACCGTTACTCAACCAGCCGCGGGGTGCCGAAGCTCCGCAAGGCGATCTGCGACTGGTATGAAT
>JBKKBA010000442.1:0-2540 GCA_046714275.1 Actinomycetota bacterium | reverse complement strand
ACGCACGGCGATCGAGGCGCTGGCCGCCGTGCTGGGCGGCACGCAGTCGCTGCATACCAATGCGCTGGACGAGGTTCTGGCCCTGCCCAGCGAAGAAGCCTCGGCCATCGCCGTGCGCACACAGCAGGTCATCGGCTACGAAACCGGAGTGGCCAACGTGATCGATCCGCTGGGCGGATCCTGGTTCGTAGAATCTCTGACCAACACGATGCAGGAGCGCGCCGAAGACTACTTCCGTCGCATCGAAGCGCTGGGCGACGGCGGCATGATGAGCGGCGTTCTGCGCGGCATCGAGCAGGGATGGTTCCAGCAAGAGATCGCGGATTCCGCGTATCGTTACCAGAAGCTGGTCGAAAAGAAGCGAAAGATCATCGTCGGCGTCAACGAGTTCGAATCGCACAACGAGCCCGATCTGGAGATTCTGCGCATCAGCGCCCAGGTCGAGCGCGAGCAGGTCGCGGGACTGGCCAAGGTCCGGCAGGATCGCGACAACGCTGCGGTGGAGAAAGCTTTGGACGCGCTTCGGGCGGCGGCCGGTGGGACGGAGAACACGATGCCGCTGATCATCGACGCCGTGCGCGTGGATGCCACCGAAGGCGAGATCATCAACGCGATGAAGGACGTCTTCGGCGACTACCGGGAAGCTCCGCGCTTCTAGCTCGTCTGGCTTGATCGGGAAGCGAGCAACGCGAACCGCGCGGTTCCCAATGTGGCATTCATTCTTTCGTCTGTCGTGATTGTCCCCGCTTGAACCTCTCGACATCCGGGCATCGATTGCCATACTGAGAATGCCGCCCCGACGCCGGTCCCCCGTCGCTGGAACAGGGAAGGAACAAGGCTCGCATGGCCCGCCACTTGCGACCGAAGTTGATCACGCCCGACACCCTTCGGGCCGTCGATCGCGAATACCGCGATCTGGTTATGTCTCTGCGTGCGCTCGCCTCGCTTCTTCACGAACCCGACGGGGGCACGGCCGCATCCCGGCCGGATGATGAGGGAGAGCCGGACGGCCACGGGAAAGCTTGGGAACCCGTGCTTGCCAACATCCTGGATGCCGAACTGAATCAGCTTGCCGTGCTGATGGGCGACGTGACGGCTGCGCTTCGCGTTGAGAACGAGGTGATCGGACCGGTGCGCCACATCGACCTGTCGCGGGTGCTGGAAACGGCGGTGCGACGCGCGGGTTCGCGCGTTCTGGTCGCCGTGGCCGATCCGGTGCGCGTCGCGGCGCATCCCGAGATCGTTTCGCAAGCCGTCAGCAGTGCCCTGTCGCTGGCGCTGCGATCGGCCGACGGCCGCGTGACGGCGGTTACCCGGCGCAGGGGTGACGACGGTGTCGTGGTGATCACCGTGCCCGGGGATGAACAATATTGGGGGCGGCTGGACCCCAGGCTGGCGCTGCTGAGGAAGATCGTTGCGGCGGAAGGCGGGCATGCCGGCGTCCAGCATCGGCCGGGGTTCATTGTGTTGACGCTTTCGTTTCCGACGGTCAAGCCGCAACGAGCGCTGCGTCCGGCGTAGAAGCGCGGGGTTGGAGGATCCTTAGGCGGTCGACGACAGCCGGGTACGAAGCTTTCGTCCGTGCTCCAACAGCCGCTCACCGGGCTTCGATTCCTCCAACGACTTCAGAGCGGCTTCCGCCGCGGGATGGTCCCTGCGGCCGGCCGCCAGCATGGCTCGCATCAAATGGACCTCACCGGCGTCCAGCGTCTTGTCTTGCCGAGCCATGACCATCGCGGCCTCCAACGTCTCTTCCGCCTCGTCGCCGCGTCCCAAGGCGCCGATGACGCCGGCCAGCTCGACGACAATGGGATACGCCAGCGTTATGGCCAGCGCCCGCCGGTAGTGATCCTCGGCGCCCGACGCATCGTCCAGAAGCTGCAGGGCCCGGGCCATCTCGATGTTCGCGGCGGGGTCGTCGGGGTGAGCCAGCAGCAGCGGCGCCAGGACGGCGATCGCGGCGGCCCCGTCGCCGCCTTGGCGCAGAGAGCCGGCATGCTCCAGCGCGCGCATCCGTTTGCGCGCGTCGCCGCGTCCGAACAGGGTCATCGGCCGCCATCCTATACGGGCCGGCTTTCCGAACCGGCTCTGCGGATCGTGCGGGGCGAGCATCCGGGCAGCCTGTGTAGAATCGGCGCGCCGCCGGCCCGGCCCGGCCGTCGAAAGCGCCGTCGAAAATCGCCGTCGAATGGAAGGGGAACCTGTGGGCGATCACATCAATCTTGTTGTCGACGAATCCACCGGCGTCGGCATGATCCGCTTGGACCGGCCGCCGATGAACGCCATCAACGATGTCGTCGTTCGCGAACTGGAGGAGGTCGCGCGCGAAGCATCCTTCAATGACAAGGTGCGCGCCGTCGTCGTTACCGGCGGTGAGAAGATCTTTGCGGCCGGGGCGGATATCAAGGAGATGTCGGAGCGCTCGCCCTTCGAGATGATGAACCGGATGGGCGCCTTGCAGGCCGCCTTCACCGCGATCGAGGAGATCCCCAAAGTAGTGATCGCCGCGATCAACGGCTATGCGCTGGGCGGAGGCTGCG
>JBKKBA010000441.1:0-3256 GCA_046714275.1 Actinomycetota bacterium | reverse complement strand
TGAGCGGCGAAAGAAGCGGGAAGGGTTATGGAAGGAGCGCTGCCGACGTTCCCGCGGGAACGTGGAGGGGGTGTGAGCGAGTGCGTGGCCAGGAGGGCGCGACGTTCCGGCGGGAACGTGGAGGGGGGTGTGAGCTAGTGAGTGGGCGGCCAGGAGGGCGCGACGTTCCCGCGGGAACGTGGAGGAGTGACGGGCCTCTTTGCCGTGCGGCCTTACCGTTAAGCTGTAACCACGCTTGACGCTACCGCGTTGGTCTCGCCGTGCTCGTCGATGATTCCGCCCGATGCCACCAGCGCGCTCTCACCGGCGACCAGGTTGGTGTCGGAGTGCCACAAGCCGTCACCACCCAGGGTTGCGACGATCGTCTTGCTCGAACCATCACCACGCTTCACGGTGGCCAGCGCGGTGACGACCTTGCCCGTGTCATCCCAGGGGCGGAACGCGCACTCGTCGCAGTACCACTCGAACAGAGCCTGGTTGTTGGGTTGCCCCGGATCGCGCGACAGCTTGTACTCCTGCCTGATGAAAGCGGCGCCTCCCGCATACGAGTCCGGGTAATCGATCGGACCGATGAGCGCCTCGACTGACCCGCCACCGACCTTCGGCACAACGCGTGTCGTGGTCGGACCGACCGAGAACACCACGTCGCCGGTCGCATCCACAGAGATCGACGGAACCGTGATCCCGTTCCATGGCACGACCTGGAACGGGTCGGACTCGTGGTGATACGCGCACACACTCACCGTGGGCGCGGCGCAGGTCGCGTCGCGTCGCAGGCCGTCCACCACGAAGCGGTACTCACCAAGCGGCGTGTCTCCGACGCCCCCAAGATCGGCAATCTTCGAGTCAAAGACCTCGTACGTCGCCGTCCACTCGTACTTCAGGTCGCCCGTCAGGAAGGCCGGCACATCGTCGGGCAGCGTTGGGAAGTCCAGCGTCGCCACCACCTCGCCGCTCATGTCGGCGAAGTCGGTCCACGAATCGCCGACCCGGCGTTGCACCTTCACAAACGGATCGTCGGTGAAGTTCGAGCCACCGATCCACGAGAAGAACGCCGCTCCGAAGCGCTTGATTTCCCCGGCCGGTTGCCGCGTCACCACAGACGGTCCCCCATCGGCGGGAAGGGCTGCTTCCAGCGCGGCAAGGTACGTCGCTCCGATCTCGCCCAGCGCCTTGGCTCGCGCGTCGTTGTGCGCCAGGTCGGCCGTCTCTTTCGCGTCGAGCGGCTCGGCCGGAACGGCAGGACCACCGTTTAGCCATCCCCCTGCCTGAACCATCCGGGTCGCAAAGTAGTCCTGGCTGTGCGGCCCCCATCCGGTCAGGGCCTTTCGGTAGTGATCGCCGCGCGAGTATTCGCGATAGGACGCCAGGTACCCGTTGTAATCGTTGGCCATCGAAATCGTCATCGTCAGGCCATATCCGCTGCCCTTCCCAAAGGCCGGCAGCTCGCCAAGGCTGAAGTTGCCCCAGATCTTCGACGTGTCTACCGGCTCAGACTCGGCCCAAAGCACGTTTCCCAGATCGTTCCAACCGTTCGCCGGGTTCTGAACCTGCGCCTTCATACGACGGAACTCGTGATCGGTGATGGGGGGCAGCGAAAGGGCAGCGTTCCGCGGGCTGGGACACTTCCAAGTGGTGTCGGCGTTCTGCGTACAGGGCGCATACGTTTGATCGCCCGGATACGAATAGCCGTTCCACCACGCGAAGCCCAAGTACTCGTTGTCAACCATACGATCCGTCCGCGTCTGGATGTTCTTGCCCTGATCCTTCCACTGCTCGCACGAGCAGACGGTGATCAGGAAGTCACCCAACTTGATGGCTTGCAGGTGCACGCCCAGATCCTCTTCCAGACCCGTGTACGACAGCGCCGAATAGTTCTCCGGAATCGGAATTCCGGCCGCTTCGAAGTCGTCGGTGTCCAAGCCCGGATCGAATGGCAAGTCTTGAAAGGACGTTCCGGGGCCTGCGCAGTCGGGCAGCCCAACCAGCGGAGCTTGCGGGTTTCCGCCCAACGCCCGGTCGGTGCGGCACGACGAGACTCCCGGATACGGATGCGAGTTGGGACCGGGGAAGAAGCGGTCGAACATCTTCACGCTGAAGCCCTCTTGGAACGGCACGAAGCGCCCCGGGGTTTCGGGCGTGCCTGAGGCGACGTCGCTCCACGTGTCCAGCACGCTGTCGGCCATCAGCCGCGCGCCGAATTCGGCCTGCGCGTATTCGCGATGCGTGAACTCCAGCCGCTCGTGGACCGAGTGATAGGTCGAGCGTTCCGGTTCGGCCGTGCCGACATCGCCCTGCGTGAAGATCAGCGTCGCGCCCGTGGCTCGATCGACCATTCGCTCCAGCGGCGCGATGTACTCGCCGGTGACGATGTCGTTTCCGTCTAGAAACTCGGGGTGCAGCGCGAAGTTCATCAGGATCGCCAGCGGCCGTGTTCCGCCCGTCGGCAGGATCTCGTCGAAGCGAGCGATCATCATGTCGTGGTTGGCGTCGGATACCGGATAGCCGGCCGGCGTGCCGTCGTCGGCAATCGCCGGGCCGAACGAATGACGATGCGTCTTGTCGAACTGCGACACGCTGGCTCCCATGCGAACCGGCACCAGCGCGGCCGCGGCCTTCTCCACCGCAAGCGCCTGCCGTTGCGCGTAGTACTCGAAGAAGCGAATGTCGAACACGTCCTGGAACGCCCACACGCCCCACGACGGCGTCGAGTAGTACGGCGATGAGTGGCTGTGCGACACGGCCATGGTCAGGTTGGTGCGTCCGATGCCGGTCGGCGCGCCCGGCAGCAGTCCCAGGCTTCGCCGAACGTCGCGGTCTTCAAGGATCTGCGCGGTCCGGCGCCACAGCAAGTCTTGCGGGATGTACAGATCGTTCTTGATGATCGCGACGCGATTCAAGACCGAGGCATCGTCGGGGTCGGGTCCTTCGACGACCAAAGCGCGGATCGACAGCCGCGACTGGATCCCGTAGGACGGCGACCGGCGGGTCGAATGGCCGGTCGGGTCGTACGTGCCGGCGCCGGGGTCGATCGCGGCGCCGTCCGAGGCGTACTGCCCCGCGGAGGCGCCCACGTGCCAGGAGCCGTCGACGACGGCGGCGCCCGCCTTGATCGGGGCAGCCACAGCGGGGCCTGCCGCGATCAGCAGCACCACAAGCGCGCTAAGAAGCGCACCAACGAATCCTGTCCTCCCCGGCACGACAATCCCCTACCCCTGAACGGCAACGTCTATTCGAGGGATGGAAAAGACAGGGC
>JBKKBA010000440.1:0-2793 GCA_046714275.1 Actinomycetota bacterium | reverse complement strand
ACCGGCGAAGGCGAAGAGGCCGCGCTGCCCGCAGGCGCGCTGGCCGTCGCCGGAACGCTGGAAGCCGAAGTTTCCGGCATGTCGGCCGAGGATGCCAAGGAGCTGCTTGCGTCCTACGGACAGACCGAGCGCGGCTTGGACTCGGTGATCAAGGCCGTCTATACGCAGATGGACCTGATCACGTTCCTCACCGCCGGTGACACCGAATCGCGCGCGTGGGAAGTGCGCCGCGGAGCCCCGGCGCCCGAGGCTGCCGGCGTGATCCACTCCGACATCCAGCGCGGCTTCATCAAGGCCGAGATCGTGTCGTTCGACGACCTGCTCGCCGGCGGATCCTGGAACGCGGCCAAGGCAAAGGGACTGGTTCGCCAAGAGGGAAAGACCTACGTGATGAACGAGGGTGACGTCGTCGAGTTCCGCTTCGCGGTGTAGATGAGAACCAATTCAACCACGCAGCGCGGCCGTTTCGAACATACGCAAGCAAGCGGTTTCCCCGCCGCGCGAAGCGGGAAGGCTTGCACCGTGAATCGCGTGCCCATCGCCCGGCCCCTGACCATCGCATCGCTGCTTGCCGTCCTTCTGATCGTGCCGGCATTGGCTTTCGCGGCGGCCGGCGATTCCTCTCGCCTCACCGCGATGCACAACCGCGAGCGCGAGCAGCGATCGATCGCCACGCTGAGCTACGACCGGGATCTGGCCTCGGCCGCGCAGCGACACGCCGACGACATGGCAGTTCGGCAACGCATCTATCACTCGGAGTCGGTGTCCGATGAAGCGCCCGGCTACGACTACACGGGCGAGAACGTCGGCACCGCCGGCAGCACCCAGGACGTGTTCGACTTGTTCATGGAATCCGATCAGCATCGAGACCTGATCCTGGACGGCGGCTTTGATTCCATGGGCGCCGGCGTCGCCGAACGCGACGGATCCGTCTACGTGGCCGTTCTCTACGGCGGAGACCGGTCGTCGTCACGGTCGGCGCAGGGATCTGCTCCGGCGCAGTCGCCCGCCAACGAGCCCACCAGCGAGCCCTCCAGCGCACCTACGCCCGCACCCCGACGCGCAGCCGCACCACGCCAGCAATCGCGCGCGTCGCAGCCGGGCGAACGCTTCGTCGCGTTCGCAACGCCACGCACCTCCTCCGCGCCCAAGCCGAGCACCGCACTCCGGGCGGCGCCGGCGGCAATCGAAGCGGCCGGCCCTCCGCGCGTCGTGACGATGCTCGTCCAGATGCAATCGATGGATCCGCGCAGCGGACACACGGCAACGACGTCCTTCGCCGGCGGCGTAGCCCTGGCGATCGCGCAATCGATCAACCGGCCAATCGAACCGGCTCCAAAACCTGCCGCGATCCCCGAGTGCTGGACCATCGTGCACGGCTGCTGAACCGGCGAATAGACGCCCCCGGGTTTCGACTCCCCCACAATCTGGCATACAGTCCCTAGAGACTCATGTGGCCCGTCCTGATCCTTTCGGTCGCGATGAACGTGGTCGCACCGGTTTCGCGCGACGCGCAAGCCCTCGGTGCCGAGCTGCACGCCGCTCGTGCCGTCAACGCCATCCGGGTTCAGCACGGACTGGCTCCGGTGTCGGCGACCGCAGCGCTGGCCGACGCGGCGCGGCGTCACTCGGCGCGGATGGCCGCAGCCGGCGGCATCTTCCACACCACATCGCTGCACGGAGCCGTGCGCGGCTGGCAGGTTCTGGGCGAGAACGTCGGACTGGCATCTAGCGCGGAAGACGTCATGGCCTACTTCATGGATTCTCCGGATCACCGAGCGCTGATCCTTGATCCGGAGTTCACCAGCCTGGGAGCGGGCGTGGTCGTGGATCAGGGATCCCTCTTCGTAACGCTGCTGTTCGGTTCGCGCTGATCGCTTCGCGCGGATCACCGGGTTTTCGGTCGCCCTCTGCGATACTTGCCCGCATGGTCCCGGCTCTCGTTCTGTTGATCATCCTTGCCGTGATCGCGATCGCGTACTACTCCTATCTGCGGAAGAAGAAGCGCCAAGAGGAGATCTCTGCGTTGGCGACGCGATTGGGCCTGCGCTACGACCCCGGAGACCCCTTCTTCATCGACGAAACCATGTCGCATCGACTGTTCTCGCTGGGCGACGGACGCGACTGCGAAAACGTCGTCTGGGGTGCTTGGGAAGGAATCCCCGTCACGGCTTTCGACTACTGGTACTACACCGAGTCCACCGACTCGGATGGGCACACCAGCCGCTCGTACCACCGATTCTCGTGCGCGATGACGGAGTTCCCGGCTGCCTGCCCGCCGCTCATCGTGACTCCCGAGAACCTGTTCACCCGCATGGCCGACGGCCTAGGCTTCCGCGATATCGAGTTTGAGGACGAGGATTTCAACCGCACCTGGCAGATCAAGTGCGGCGACCCCAAGTTCGCGAACGACTTCATCGATCAGCGCATGATGGCCTGGCTTCAGTACGCCGGCTCGGGGTGGTCGTTCGAGGTCTGCGGGCCGATCGTGCTGGCCTACTGCCGGAAGCTTCCCACCAATCAGGTCATGAACCTGTTGCAGTGTCTGAAGGCGTTCACGCAGAAGATTCCGCGCGTCGTCACGGATCTGTACCCCGACCAAAGACCGGGACGGGGAACATCGCCGGGAGTTCCCGGCTAGCCGGATGACACCGGCGGTGGTACCGTTCGGCCAACCGGACCGAGTTCGCAAAGGGGGGAATCGTTGATCGCCGTATGGATCAGTCTCGGCGTCGTGGTGCTGATCGGCATCGCCATCGCCGTTTCCTACAACCGGTTCGTGTCTCAGAAGAA
>JBKKBA010000439.1:0-5202 GCA_046714275.1 Actinomycetota bacterium | reverse complement strand
GGAGGGATGTTGCCGCCTTCGTCCAATTCCTTCTTTCGTCCAGGGTTGCGACGGGAGGATCAAGATGCGAGCAAGACGAGTGGCGGGTTTCCTAGCGGCGGCGGCGATGCTGCTGCAGGCGGCACCGGGTCACGCGGCGATGTCGATCGTGCGCACCGTTGAGGTCAAGAAAGGGCCGGCGGCGATCGCGTTCGATCCGCTGACTCAGCAGGCCTTTGTCGGTAGCGTCACCGACGACACGGTTTCGGTGTTTGCCGGGCCGGCGCTCGTAGCGGAGATCTCTCAGCCGGGCCTGAATCCAGCCGGTATCGGCGTTGACCCGTCGGGCATGCGCTTGCTGGTGTCCAGCCACGCATCCAACAAGGTGAACGTCTACAGCACCATCGACCGTCGGAAGACCGCGTCGATCTCGGTTCCCGGCGGGCCGTGGGGACTGGCCGTGGACCCGTCGCGCGGCACGGCCTTCGTGGCCACGTTCGGCGCGAACGCGCTGACGGTGATCGGGCGCGACAACACCATGAAGCAGGTGACGCTGGCCGGCTGTCAGGGAGCGATCGGGGCGGCCTACGTTCGCCAGACGGACCGTGTCGTCGTCACCTGCATCTATTCGGGGACCGTGCATGTGCTCGACGCGCTGACGCAGGCGCCGGTCGGCACGATCACGATCGGGCTCGGCGCATACACATGGGGAGTCGCGTCGAGCCCATCGTCCCCAATCGCCTACATCACCAACTGGAGCGGAGGGTCCGCCGCGGCCGGGACCGTGATGCTGATCGACACCGCAACCGCGACACTCAAGGCCACCGCTTTCACCGGCGGCGCGCCCATCGGCGTGGCCGTATCCACGCTGGGGACTCCATACGTCACGCTGTCGGCCACGCACAAGCTGGCGGTGCTGGAAGCGTCGTCGGGCGCGATCGTCGAGTCGATCCCACTGCCGATGGACTCCTCGACGCCCAACGAGCCGAACAACCCGCAAGCCGTCGCCGTTCATCCCAGCGGCCGCTATGCGATCGTCGGGAACTTTCATGCTGAATCCGTGTCGTTCGTGAACACGCTGGCGTACCTGTAGGGGATCGCGGGCCGGGCCGCGTATCGTGGCTTGATGCGCCGCTTGCTCAGCGTTGTTGCCCTTGCCGTCGCGTTCGGCGTAGCGGCTCCCGCCGGAGCGATGAGTGAAGTTCGCTCCCGGGCTCAGTCTCTGACCATCGTTGTCGAGCCTCTGGGACGGAATGCTCCGCCGGGGGGAGGCGCGGGGGCCCTCGGGGTGTTCCCCTCAAGCCGGGTTCCCCGCGACTTCTATCGGGAGATCTCCGCCGGCGCGCCGACCGCCTCCGACGTCAGCTCGACGCAGCGCGGCCGCCCGGGTGCGCTGGGGCGCGCATTGCGCAGAGCCGGGATCCCCATTGCGGCGTACGGGGATACAGCCGCTCTTGCGGTATGGGGGGAAGCCGGTCAATCGATCGCCGGGTTGCCGCCGGCGAACGCACCCGGCCTGACGGTGATGTCCGGTGCGTCGGCGAACTCGCAGCGCCCGGAGTTTCTGCTCGTGGCGCGTGACGATCGCACGCCCATCTTCGTGCTGGCGCCGCAGGGATCGGGCTCCGGCCTCTTAGACGGCGGTGATACCCGCCGCCCCGGCATTGTCACGCCCTACGACCTAGCCGCGACGATCCTCGACCGCTTTGCGGTTGCCCTGCCGCCGGGTTTCGTCGGAGGGCCGCTGCTCGGCGACAACTCCGGCGGCAACCCGTTTCAGCGGTTGCAGCCGCTTGCCGAACGGTTCGAGCGCGATGATTCCTACGCGCAATCGCTCACGGCTTGGACGGTCGGCGTCGGTCTGGGTTTGGGCGTTCTGCTGGCCCTCGGCCTTGCCGGCCTTGGGTTTCAGGCCGCGGCGCGTCGCGCGGCAACCGGCGCCGGCCTGGCGACCGCGGGGTTCCTGGCGGGGTTGTTCGTGGCCAGTCCCCGCGGCGACACGCGGGCGATCCCGATCTTTGCCGGCTTCGCGATCGCCGCCGCTCTTCCCCTTCGGAAACGCGTGCGCTTCGCGGCCGCCGTGTTTGCGATCGTCGCCGCCGCGACCGCCGCGATCGCGCTGATGGCGGCCGCGAACCCCGCCGGCGAGCCGGCGCTGTCGTTCTGGGGAAACCCGCTGGTGTCGTGGCGTTTCTACGGGATGCTCAACTATCAAGCCGCCTTCGTCGCCGGAGGAGTGATCGTCGGCGCGACCGCGCTGGGCGCCGGGCCGCTGTTGCTGTCGGCGCTAATCGTCGCGGCCTTGGTGGTGACCGGCGCGCCGGGACTGGGCGCAAACTTCGTCGGCGTGCTCACGCTGGGCTTCGGCGGGGCACTCGCCGTCACCGTCGTCAAGATGCGGGCGGTGCGTGCGCGCGGCTTCGTGATCGCTGCGGCGGCCGCCGTCGCGGTGTTCGGCATAGCGCTTGCCGCCGACGCCGCGGCCGGCTCATCGCACGGAGGCCGGGCAGCCCAGCAGATCGAGCAGGGAGGCATTTTCGCCGCGGCCGACTTGGTCCTTGATCGCTTCCGGCTAAACCTCGAAGC
This sequence comes from Actinomycetota bacterium, assembly GCA_046714275.1. Taxonomy (GTDB): domain Bacteria; phylum Actinomycetota; class AC-67; order AC-67; family AC-67; genus JBKKBA01. The sequence continues at coordinate 2,637 of JBKKBA010000439.1, read as the reverse complement.
GATTCGCGCCTTTCCCGGCGGCATCATCTGGTCTCTCGCCTTCATCGCGATCTTCGTGACGCTGCTGCGCTGGGCGATGCGGCAGACGTCGCATCCCATCGCGGTGCGGGCTGCCGTCGCGGGGGGTGCGGCCGCCGGCCTGGCCGCCTTGCTCTTGGAAGATTCCGGCTTCAAGACCAGCGCCGTCATGGGGTTCCCCGCCCTGATTCTGTGGACGCTTGCCGTGCTCGCTCCGGATGGCTCCTCAACGGACCGTCCGGGCGCTTGACGCGTCTCGTCCCAAAGAGATAATAATAAGTAGTATGCGAGCAACTATCCGGGGCGTCACCATCGAAATCTCCCCCGGCACGGTCGAGGAGGCGCTCGCTCAGGTAGAGGCTCAAGGGATTCGTGACCACTTCGTCGTGGTCGGGGGGCGGCGTTTTCCGATCAAGCAAGCTCTTGAAGCGGTCACCGGCATCGATCGCAGCGACTTCACGACTCATCAAGCGCGCTCGCTCTTTCGCAGGCTTGGGTTTGTGCTCGGCCGGGCTCGGGGAACGGTTGGCGAGTCGGGGACCCCCTATCGTCGCTCAAGCGGCTCGGAGGTCGTCCCGGAAGCGCTCTTGCGCTCGCTCTCAGGCCGCTGGGTGGCGATTCGATCGGGCAAGGTGGTCGCCTCGGCCGGAACCCCCCAGACGCTGGTCGCCGCCCTTCGACGGCGAAGCCTCCGCGCCGATCGGATGTTCCGGGTCACGGACAACCCGCAGGAGCTACCCGGAGCAGACATGTGATCCAGACGTTCCGATCCACCCAGCAAGGAGGGATCCCGCGTCCTATCGTCGATGTCGGCGTCCAGGGCATCCCCGAGGTTCCCATCCCGTGCCTTATCGACACGGGAAGCATTCACAACCGATTCGGTCTTTGGGTGGCGCGCAGCGCCGGGATCAACCTTCGGGGGGTGCCGGTTGAGACGGTGGGAATCGGGGGAGTTTCGATTTCGTGCCGGACGGCCCTTGTCGGGCTGACCATCAACGGTTCTTCGTGGGAAGCTCCGGTCGCATTCTGCGATCCCTGGCCGTGGGATTTCAACCTTCTTGGCCAGGAAGGATTCTTTCGGTGGTTCACCGTCACCATTCAGGCGGCCGACCGCCGCCTGGACATCCGCCCGTAAACGCCCCCGTAAGCGCCCCCGTAAGCGCTACGGGTCCGTAAACCCTTACGGCTCCGCGTGATCGCGCGGGGCTGCTTCGGCGGCGGCCCGGGTGCGCCGGCGGCGCACGTACCACACCACGGCAACCCCGCCCAGCACCGCCGCGATCACCACGGACGCGATCGTGAACGAACCCACGATCGAGTGCCATTTCTCGCCCAGGTAGTAGCCGGCGATCGTCAGCGCGAACACCCACGGCAAGCAGCCCAGGAACGTGTAGACGGTGAACCGCGTGAACGGCATCTTCGCCATCCCCGCCGGCAGCGAGATGAACGTCCGGACCACCGGAAGCATGCGCGAAAAGAACACGGCCGCCTCGCCGTGCTTGGCGAACCACACCTCGGCCTTGTCGATGTCGTGCGTTCGGATCAGCACATACTTGCCCCATCGCTCCAAAGGAGCGCGCCCGGTTTTGTATCCGACCCAATAAGCCAGCCATGACCCGACCAAGTTTCCGACCGTGCCGGCCAGCGCGACCGCCACCAGGCTCAACTGCGCGCCGGGCGCGTCGGCGGTGGCCAGGTAGCCACCGAAGAGCATGGTCACTTCGCTGGGGATCGGTATGCAGGCCGACTCCAGCAGCATCAGGACGAACACGGCGATATAGCCATGCTCGGCGAACCTTGTAATGAGTTCTTCCACGGCCGGGGAAGGCTATCAGCGGGCCGGAAATGCCGCCTCGCGCGTGCGCGAGGCAAAACCCCAGGTCAGGGGCCTGTCGCTTGACACCCGGCTCCAAGCCGCGCTACAAGCCCCGCCTCATGGCACAAGCGCGCAGCCTGGTCATCGTCGAGTCGCCGACCAAGGCGAAGACCATCGGAAAGTACCTTGGGGCCGGATACGACGTCCGGGCCTCGATGGGTCATGTGCGCGATCTGCCGAAGTCCACCAAGGACGGCATCGGCGTCAGGATCAACGGCGACGTCTCCCTGGACTATGTGGTGACGACGAAGGCCAAGAAGTTCATCACCGACTTAAAGAAGGCGGCGAAGGATGCGCCGGCCGTCTACCTGGCCACCGACCACGACCGCGAAGGCGAGGCCATCGCCTGGCACATCGCCGAGGCCGCGAACATCCCCGCCGACAAGGCGCACCGTGTCACCTTTACCGAGATCACGCAGTCGGCGATCCAAGCCGCGTTCGCGGCTCCGCGCGCCGTGGACGAGAACCTGGTCAACGCACAGCAGGCGCGTCGCGCCGTGGACCGCATCGTCGGCTACAAGCTGTCGCCGGTTCTGTGGCGCAAGATCGGCGGCAAGACCAGCGCCGGACGCGTCCAGAGCGCCGCGCTGCGGCTGGTCGTGGACCGCGAGCGCGAGATCAAGGCATTCGTGGCCGTCGAGTACTGGACGGTCGAGGCCGCGCTGGCGACCGAGGGCGGCGCCGGCTTCGTCGCCAGGCACCCCTATCTTGAAAAAGAGAAGTTCAGCGTTCCCAACCAAGAG